>NZ_JAOWES010000087.1:931885-995089 GCF_030334095.1 Citrobacter sp. Cf118
GAGTCAATCCCCGCCTCACCGCCATATTTTAAGAAGAGCTCGTACGCAAGTACGGGCTTTTTTTTCGCATGTTGCACAGCCTGGTGGGGATGAGAAGCCCGGACCGGGGTTCGACTACTGGCGCAGTCAGTTGGACAGACTGAGAGCGCAGCGAACAGGCTGCCCGCAGGGCGAGCGAAGCGAGTCAATCCCCGCCTCACCGCCATATTTTAAGAAGAGCTCGTACGCAAGTACGGGCTTTTTTTTCGCATGTTGCACAGCATGGCGGGTATGAGAAGCCCGGACCGGGGTTCGACTACTGGCGCAGCCAGTTGGACAGACTGTGAGCACAGCGAACAGGCTGCCCGCAGGGCGAGCGAAGCGAGTCAATCCCCGCCTCACCGCCATATTTTAAGAAGAGCTCGTACGCAAGTACGGGCTTTTTTTTCGCATATTGCATTTGCCGGATGCGGTGCAAGCACCTTATCCGGCCTACGAATGACGAACAACCTGTAGGCCTGATTAGCGAAGCGCCATCAGGCATAGCAGTTATTGTCGGCTGAGCAGCGTTAACACTTCATAATGCGAGGTGTGCGGGAACATATCGAAAAGCTGAACGCGTTCAATGCGATACCCAGGCAACTCACGAATATCCTTCGCCATGGTTTGCGCATTACAGCTGGAATAAACAATAAAACGCGGTGCCATGCGGGAAAGAAAATCGCACAGCGGTTTCCCAATCCCGCGACGCGGCGGATTCACCAGCACCAGATCCGGAACTTCGCCCTGAGCGGTAGCAAACTGAGTTGAATCCAACGCCTGAAAATGCAGATTCTGCAACCCAAGTTCCTGCGCCGAGTGCTTCGCGCAGGTAATCGCATCTGGCGCGATTTCAATCCCCGTCAGTTTCATTTGCGGTGTAGCGCAGTGCAGACCAAAACCCCCAACGCCGCAAAACAGATCCCACATGTGATTAACCGGAAGCTGACGCACCCAGTCGCGCGCCGTGGCATACAACTGCCCCGCCACCACCGGGTTAGTCTGGAAAAAGCTCTGTGGGCGGATCCACAACGGTACATCGTTAAAGCGTTCCGCCAGCGCCTGTTGTTCCGTCAGGAAGATTTCTGTCTCCCCTTCCATAATCGCCATATGCACCGGCTGAATATTGGCAGTGATCACTTTTAACTGTGGGAGCTGTGCCTGCAGCCAGGGCAGCGCCGCGCGCAGCTGTGCCAGTTTTGCTTCAGAACGCAGGACAAAACGCAGCATCATGCCACCATCGAACCGGCTTTCCGTTAACAGCAAATATTTCAGTTCCCCGCGTTTACGCGCAACGTTATAGGGCGTTAACCCTGCTCGGGCGATAAACGGCTTGAGCGCGGAAAATACGGACGCGAAAGACTCAGGGTAGAGCGGACAGTCGCACAAATCTTCCGGCGTACCGTCACGATGCAACATCCCCAGCAACGGTTTTTCCACGCTGCCGCTGACCACCATTTTGGCTTTATTGCGAAACGCGCTTTCCGGACCACTGACCGGCGCGCACCATTCTCCGACCGGATAATCGGCCAGCAGATTCTGTAGATCGGCTGTTTTAGCGAAGAGTTGATCGGCGACAGGCTGTGTCATCCACTGACAGGAGCGACAGCGTTCGGCGTCATAAAGTGCGCACTGCATACAAAGACCTACAAATTAACCGGGGGCCAAGATTATACACGTTATTGCAAACGGAAGAACCGCCTGCTGGACGCAGGAACAAACAGTAGCAGCAATACCAGCATATCCGGCAGTTTTTGCATCACCAGCGTATGCAGGATTTCGCGTCTGGACTCCCCCGCAATACTGAACAGTTCGGGATATCCGTAGCCCAGCGAAGCTGCCCACAGATAGACGCTGGCGATAATCTGGGTCAACAGATAGATCCAGCGTGCCCAGTTCCGTCCTTTTACCAGCGAAAATGCACAGTAAATTTCGATAAATAGCAGCACCAGACTGCCCAGAAACACCAGCGTCAAATTCCAGGTCTGCACACTGCGATGAATAAACTCACTGGTTCCACGAAACCCAAGCGTATTAAAAATCATCAACAGATCGAGACAGCGGATCATAATAATAGCCAGCGCCGCCACCTGCACCAAAGCAGGGACGTTTAAGCGAGCATGTGATGTGGATGATTTCTTAAAAAATCCCAACGCGTCGTCTTCCATGAAAACGGCGCAACCACCACAGCTGCGCCGTATAGACAGGTTGGCAGATTTTAGTTTTTTCAGCCGCGTCTTGCACGTTGGATATCGCGGATCCGTTGTTTTTCTGTTCGCGCCATCAGATACCACGCGATAAATCCGATAATTCCTACCACACCAAGAATCAGCGTCGCCAGCGCGTTGATCTCCGGGTTGACCCCCATACGTACGCTGGAGAACACCAGCATCGGTAACGTTGTGGCACCAGGACCAGAGACAAAGCTGGCAATAACCAGATCATCGAGTGACAGCGTGAAGGCTAATAGCCAACCGGAAATCACCGCCGGCATAATCATCGGCAGCGTGATGACGAAAAAGACCTTCAGCGGCGTGGCGCCAAGATCCATCGCTGCTTCCTCAATGGAATGATCCAGTTCGCGCAAACGTGAAGAAATCACCACCGCTACGTACGCTGTACAGAAGGTGACGTGCGCCAGCCAGATGGTCAGCATTCCGCGATCAGCCGGCCAGCCGATGGCGTGAGCCAACGCTACAAACAGCAGCAGCAGCGACAAACCGGTAATGACATCTGGCATAACCAGCGGCGCGGTGATCATAAAGGCGAAACCATTCGAACCACGAAAACGACCAAAGCGCACCATTACCACGGCGGCGATGGTGCCAAGGATTGCCGCCATCGTCGCAGCGCCCGCGGCAATCGTTAGGCTCATGCCTACGGCGCTTATCATCGCGGTATCGTGAAAAAGCTCGCCATACCAACGCGTTGACCACCCTGCCCAAACCGTCACCAGCTTCGAGCTGTTAAACGAATAGATAACCAACATCAGCATCGGCGCGTACAGGAAGGTAAAGCCAACTACCAGGATAAAAATACGCCACGGAGAGCGAACGACCGGTAAGTTATTCATCCGTGTTCCCCCACGCTTTTTTGCTGATATTTGTGGAACCACATGATCGGCACAATCAGTAACAGCAACATAATAATGGCGACCGCAGAAGCCACCGGCCAGTCGCGGTTATTGAAAAACTCCTGCCAAAGCACACGGCCAATCATGATGCTGTCCGGGCCACCCAGCAGCTCAGGGATCACAAACTCGCCAACAGCCGGAATAAACACCAGCATTGACCCGGCAATAATCCCGCCCTTGGTCAACGGCACAATCACGCTAAAGAAAGTCTTCAGCGGTCGGGCACCTAAATCCAGCGCCGCTTCCACCAGCGAGTAATCAATACGGGTCAGCGCGGTATAAATCGGCAGCACCATAAAGGGCAAATAGGCGTAAACAATGCCGATATAGACCGCCAGATTGGTGTGCAAAATAGTCAACGGTTGGTCGATGACGCCCAGCCACATTAGAAAGTTGTTCAGGACGCCGTTGTTTTTCAGGATCCCCATCCAGGCATACACGCGAATTAAAAACGAGGTCCAGGACGGTAGGATCACCAGCAACAGCAGAATATTACGCGTTGAGGGTTTACTGTGCGCGACGGCCCATGCCAGCGGGTATCCCAGCAGCAGACAACAGATTGTCGAAATTCCCGCCACCTGTAACGATTGCAGGTAGGCATCGAAATAGAGCGGATCGTCCGTCAGTTGCAGGAAGTTGCCTAAGTTGAGCGTGATGGATAACTGATCGTCAGCCCATGAAACGAGGTCGGTATAGGGTGGAATAGCGCGCGCCATTTCAGCCAAACTGATTTTGAAGACGATCAGAAAAGGCAGCAGAAACAGGAGCAGCAGCCACACATACGGCAGTGCGATCACCAGCTTGCGCCCGTGCTTCATTTGTAGCCGCGACATAAACAGCCTGAATCGCCCCGCGTTATCCACGCGTGCCGCAGGTTCAAGTGTACTCATCTTCGCTCCTTAAACCGTCAACACCACACAGCTGTCCGCATCCCAACATAAACGGACTTCGTCGCCCCAGGTTGGTAACCCTTTACGATAACGATGCTCATTTTGTAGCTGGGCGCTCAACATCTGACCGCTTTTCAAACGTACGTGGTACACCGACAAATCACCCAGATAGGCAATGTGCACCACTTCGCCTACCGCGAAGTTATAACCCTCTGGCGGAGGCGCTTCGCAGAGCATGATTTTTTCCGGACGCAGCGCAACATACACCGGGACGTTATCGACAACAGAAGCATCGGCGTCCACTTTCAGCGGATGCACCAGTCCTGGAGACTCAATCACCAGACCATCTTCCCGACGTTCTTTCAGCAGTCCCTCAAAAACGTTTACCGAACCGATAAACTCTGCGCTGTAACGCGTGGTCGGATGCTCGTAGATCTCTTCTGGCTCACCAATCTGGACAAATTTTCCACGATTCATGATCGCAATACGACCCGCCATCGTCATGGCTTCTTCCTGATCGTGCGTCACCATCACGCAGGTCACACCGACGCGTTCCAGGATATCCACTACCTCCAGTTGCATGCGGTCTCGGAGTTTTTTATCCAGTGCCCCCATTGGTTCATCCAGCAGCAGCAGTTTTGGACGTTTTGCCAGGCTGCGCGCCAATGCCACGCGCTGACGCTGGCCGCCAGAAAGCTGATGTGGTTTGCGTTTAGCGAACTCCTGCATATGCACGAGTCCCAGCATCTCATTCACCCGACTGGCGATTTCAGCCTTCGGCAGTTTGTCCTGCTTGAGACCAAAGGCAATGTTCTGCTCGACAGTCATATGCGGAAACAAGGCGTAGGACTGAAACATCATATTAATTGGACGCAGATAAGGCGGGACATGCGCTAAATCGACGCCATCAAGCATGATTTGCCCGGTAGTCGGCAGTTCAAATCCCGCCAGCATCCGCAGCAGTGTCGATTTGCCACAGCCGGACGCGCCGAGCAGAGCAAATATTTCACCTTTGTAGATAGTAAGATTGACGTCATCAACGGCGTGCTGACCGTCAAATGACTTGGTCAGATTGCGAATTTCAAGCAGCGGGGTCAGCGCCTTGCGGATTTTCGCTTGTGGGCGTGGGGTTGCATCATTCACTCAGGTGCTCTCCGGCATAAAACAAAGAAACGGTGCAAATAACGCACTATAACAGTGCGTATTGCCGGGTTATATGTGTCCGGGCTCAACGCTGCCCGGCAGGCACAAATCCTGCCGGGTCATGTCCCAAACATCGGTTTATTTCCCGCTTTTTACCTTCGTCCATGCGCGGGTACGTACACGATCGATCTTCGGATCCTGTACTTTCAGTGTGAACAACTTAGCTCGCACATCCGCAGGCGGGTAAATACCCGGGTTGTCACGAACTTCAGGGCTGACCAGAGCCGTCGCTTCTTTGTTGGCATTGGCATAAAAAACGTGGTCGGAGATATGCGCAATCACATCAGGGCGCAGCAGGTAGTTGAGGAACTGATAGGCTTCGTCTTTGTTTTTCGCATCGGCAGGCATCGCGAATACGTCAAAGAACGCCATTGCACCTTCTTTAGGAATTGAGAAGGAGATATTGACGCCATTTTTCGCTTCTTTCGCACGGTTTGCGGCCTGCCATACGTCCCCAGCCCAGCCGATTGCGACGCAGGTATCACCGTTTGCCAGGTCGTTGATGTACTGCGAAGAGTGGAAATAGCGAATATTCGGTCGCAGTTTCAACAACAGATCCGTTGCCGGTCCGGTGTAATCATCCGCTTTGGTACTGTTTGGATCTTTACCCAAATAGTTCAGCACCGTGGCGAACACCTCTTCGGGGGCATCAAGGAAAGAGACGCCGCAGCTTTTGAGTTTTTCCAGATTTTCTGGCTTGAGGATCAAATCCCAGCTGTCAACCGGCGCATCCGGCCCCAGCACAGCTTTAACTTTATCCACGTTGTAACCAATACCGGTCGTAGCCCACATATACGGCATCGCAAACTTGTTGTCCGGATCGTGTTTGCCCACTAGCTTCAGCAGTTCAGGATCAAGGTTTTTCCAGCCCGGCAATTTGCTCTTATCCAGCGGTTGGAATACGCCCGCGGTCAGTTGACGCTCAAGGAAGCTGGCGGATGGAACGACAAGGTCAAAGCCGGTACTGCCAGCCATGAGCTTACCTTCCAGCACTTCATTGGAATCAAATACGTCATAGATGACTTTAATTCCGGTCTCTTTTTCAAAATTAGCCACCGTGTCCGGGGCAATATAATCAGACCAGTTATATATATGCAGCGTTTTTTGTTCAGCAGCGAGCGTGCCGGCAGAGACGGCCATCAGAGCACCCGCAACCAGGCCTGATAACCATTTTTTATTTAAGGCGGTCATAATCTCTTTCCTTCTGAAAGTTCGTTAACAAACGAACAAAAATGTCACACTCTAATGATATGCAAGAAACGTGCATATTCTTTCATGCGGCACCGATGTAAAGAGAGACCTCTCCTCACGCCGCTATTGCTCGCTGGCATCCGTCCAGGCATTCAACATACATTGTGGCCGTAGAACAGGTCACAAGGGGCTGTTTAAATGATGACGTTGGTAAGCTTCGCAAGAATAACTTTAGCCAGGAATCGTGGATATAGCCCAGATTAAAAAACGTCTTTTATCAATTTTTTATGCAGGAATTGTCTATGACGTAAAGCGGAAGGCGCTGAATAGAGGTGAATAATTCTTTAATGAAAGGTTAAATACAGAATAAAAACGGGCAATACGCAACCGCTCTGGCAGCGGCTGCGCAATATATGTCCAGATTCAGGAAGAATTAATGGAGGAAATGAATTTCAGCGGTGCTATTCTGCGCATCTTCTTCAGCATTAAATAACAGCTGATGCGCACCGGCTTCAAGGATCACCATCGATATCTGCTCTTCGCTCTGGCGAACAAAACACTCAAACTGCTCAAACGTCACGCCCGGCATAACGGATAAAGACTGGCAAACCACCAGTTTTGGCAGATTATCATCCTGCATATCCAGAAAAGCTTTCACCGTCAGTGAGCTGGCATTGATCGCGGACAGATCGGCGGCCAGCGGCAGCAGTGCAGAAGGTCTGACTTCTGCCATCGCGGAAAACAGAATGACGTTATCGACCAAATCAACTTTTGCATCAAAGATGCCGTCAAAATTCTGCATGTGCGGCAAATGCAGCGCCTGACAGGTATCGCATTCAAAAAAACTCATGCCCAGGTCGTCGAGCCATTGACGCAACGTATCCAGAGTGGGAACGACCAGTGATGTCATAATAATGTGCGACCTCTATTGATGAAAAAAATACCGGCACAGCTTACGCAAAAAGAGCGAGTCATACCACGATCGCAATCGATATTGCGCTTAGCCGCCGATTTTAAGGCAAAATTCAGGCGTAGCGTGACGTTCGATCCACTGGATCATCTTGCCAGCTATGTCTATCCCGGTGGTTTTCTCCACTCCTTCCAGCCCCGGGGACGCGTTGACCTCCATGACCAGTGGCCCTCGATCAGCGCGCAGAATATCAACGCCTGCAACGTCCAGGCCCATAGTCCGGGCGGCTTTGAGCGCAATTTCTCTTTCGCGCGACGTGATACTCGCAATAGTCGCCACACCACCGCGATGGAGATTAGAACGAAAATCGCCCTCTTTAGCCCGTCGTTCAATGGCGGCCACTACTTCGTCGCCCACCACGAAACAGCGGATATCGCGCCCCTTCGCTTCTTTGATATATTCCTGAACCAGGATATGGGCATTCAGCCCACGAAAGGCATCTACCACGCTTTCTGCAGCCTGCCGCGTTTCCGCCAACACCACGCCAATACCCTGGGTGCCTTCAACCAGTTTCACCACTAACGGCGCACCGCCAACCATGTCAATCATGTCGCTGGTATCGTCGGGAGAGTGGGCTATCCCGGTGATGGGTAAATCAATTCCCTGACGCGCCAGCAGCTGTAGCGAACGCAGCTTATCGCGCGCCCGTGTAATCGCTACCGATTCATTCAACGGATAGCTACCCAGCATCTCAAACTGGCGCAGCGCCGCCGTCCCATAAAAGGTAATCGCGGAACCAATCCGCGGGATCACCGCGTCGAAATGGGGAAGCTGACGGCCCTTGTAATGAATAGAAGATGCCGCCGGACTGATGTTCATATAGCAAGAAAGGGGATCGATAACTTCAACCAGGTGACCGCGCTGCATCGCCGCTTCACGCAGGCGTTTACAAGAATAGAGCGTTCCGTCCCGGGACAAAATGGCAATTTTCACCCTGCACCTCTCTGAATGACCTGGTAAAAGCTGGCGTATCATACACTGGGTTAAAATCTTTAGCGCGTGGCCCATCCCTGTTTATGCAAATATTCCAGGATAAAGGGGCGACTTTCTTTAATGATGGTACGGCGAATGTGATCGCTCCAGGTGTCACGACGCGTATTGCTGCCGCGGGTCAGATAGTACTGCGCAAGCTGTTCGTCATACTGCGACAAAACGTCTGTATCGAGCGGCTGATACTGGTTTTCGTGCACAACAAGTGACGCAGGCAGGCGCGGCTTGATATCCGGGTTATCCGCAGGCCAGCCAAGGCACAAACCAAACAGCGGCAGAACGTGCTGCGGCAGCTTCAGCAGTTCGGTGACCGGCTCAATATTGTTACGCAGACCGCCAATGAATACGCCGCCAAGTCCCAGCGACTCTGCCGCCGTCAACGCATTTTGCGCCATCATTGCAGTATCAACCACGCCCAGCAGCAGCTGTTCCGCCAGCCCAAGTTGCGCATCAGGGCAAATCTGCAAATGACGATTAAAATCAGCGCAAAACACCCAGAACTCAGCGGCCTGCGCCACATGCTTTTGGCCGCCAGATAAGGTAGCCAGCGATTCACGCAGAGATTTATCCGTTATACGAACGATCGTCGTGCACTGTAGAAAACTGGAGCTTGACGTTCCCTGAGCTGCGGCAATAATCGCCTCACGCTGTGCATCCGAGATAGCATCATCGGTAAAATGGCGAATGGAACGGTGGCTGCGGAGTAAATCAATGGTTGGTGTCATCTCTTTTGTCTCTGTCTAAATCAGTTGAATCACCGGGTGCGCGTGACATAAGTTGCGGTGCCAGCAGTTGCGCAATACGCCACATCAACGCCACCGCAGCAGGGAGCATCAGCAGTACGCCCAGAAATATCATCACCACGCAGGCTAACGGGCTGTTAAGCGGTGCGGGCAAGGTGAGGTAATCGTTAAGCGATAGCAGCGCCAGCGATAACAAAACCATCCCAACTATTTCCAGCATCAATACGCTTTTGGGTAATACACCAATTGTGCGCATACGCGGCCTCCCGGCGAAATGGCTTTCATTATAAAACGTTCCAGCTTGCCGTGTTTAACAGATATAGCTTGAGGATATCAAAGCAACAGGCTGAACCTGCTTTCCATCCGTCACAAATCGCGGCATCATAACAAGTATTGCCATCCGGCCTGATAAGTTCGAGGAGAAAGAGATGTTTGCCGTTATTTTTGGTCGCCCAGGGTGCCCGTATTGCGTGCGCGCAAAAGAATTAGCAGAAAAATTAAGCAGTGAGCATGACGATTTTAACTTCCGCTACATTGATATCCATGCTGAAGGAATTACCAAAGCAGATCTGGAAAAAACAGTAGGTAAGCCAGTTGAAACCGTTCCGCAGATTTTCGTCGATCAAAAACACATCGGCGGCTGCACGGATTTTGAAGCCTGGGCAAAAGAGAATATGAATCTGTTCGCCTGATAGCTGTTTCTACGCCCTCAGCTTGAGGGCGTCATCAGTTCTTTTTCCGCCGTTGATGCTGATTGAATAAGCTACTGATAAATAAAAAACATAATGCGCCAAGCGCGCACCAAAACACCGCACTAAACAACCACGCCAGCTCTTGCCACAATGAACGCGTCGGCATAAAAACGAACCGCATCAGTAACAGGCAGCACGGCGCCGCCAACATTGCACCAAGAAGGGGTTTGAGTACTTCCCGACGATGGGAAAAAAAGCTTGCTGCAGCACCTGGTAAGATAAAAAACAACAATCCGACCTCAGGATGCCCTGCCGCTCTGAATGCCCCTTTCACGTTCAGCGTTAATGAAAGACACACCACAATAAAGAGCACAAAGCAGCAGACCGCACTCGCCCAACTTTGCTTATGTTTCAATCGTTCCTCCTGACACATTCTCTATCGAACACTCTTTTCGCCCGCAGGCGTCCAGTCAGATAAAGTAACTCGGCATTCCATGCCAAAAACACACCCACACGATTCTTATAGCCGTTGATACGTAATGAGATTAAACTAGCCGCATATATTGTTATGCTGCATTATTCGGGGCTGTGTACGATGCTGTCGCCCCTTAATTTCTGGCAAAAACATTAGCGTAAATTGCCATTTCTTTCAATAGCTTACTAGTAAACAAGAAGTTAGTCTCCGTGAATATAAACGTCGCAGATTTGTTAAATGGGAATTACATCCTGTTATTATTTGTGGTCCTGGCTCTGGGCCTGTGTCTGGGCAAATTACGTCTGGGTTCAGTCCAACTCGGTAATTCCATTGGCGTTTTAGTGGTCTCCCTATTATTAGGTCAGCAGCACTTTAGTATTAACACCGATGCATTAAATCTCGGCTTTATGCTGTTTATTTTTTGCGTCGGCGTCGAAGCCGGCCCCAACTTTTTTTCGATTTTTTTTCGCGATGGGAAAAATTATCTAATGCTTGCCCTGGTAATGGTCGGTAGCGCAATGCTGATCGCCCTGGGGCTGGGTAAGCTATTTGGCTGGGACATCGGCCTGACGGCGGGTATGCTGGCTGGCTCGATGACCTCAACGCCGGTGCTGGTCGGCGCAGGTGACACCTTGCGCCATTCAGGAATGTCAGGAACACAACTTTCAAGCGCTCTCGATAACCTGAGCTTGGGTTACGCCCTCACCTATTTGATTGGTCTGGTCAGTCTGATTGTTGGTGCACGCTATTTGCCGAAACTTCAGCATCAGGACCTGCAAACCAGCGCCCAACAAATCGCGCGTGAACGAGGCCTGGATACTGATGCCAATCGTAAAGTTTACCTCCCGGTGATTCGCGCCTATCGCGTTGGCCCGGAGCTAGTGGCATGGGCCGATGGTAAAAATCTGCGCGAACTGGGTATTTATCGTCAGACCGGTTGTTACATTGAACGTATCCGTCGCAACGGCATTCTTGCCAACCCGGATGGTGACGCGGTGCTGCAAATGGGCGATGAGATAGCTCTGGTGGGTTATCCGGACGCCCATGCCCGCCTCGATCCCAGCTTCCGTAACGGTAAAGAGGTGTTCGATCGCGATCTGCTCGATATGCGCATCGTCACTGAAGAAATTGTAGTGAAAAACCACAATGCCGTTGGTCGTCGCCTGGCCCAGTTGAAACTGACCGACCACGGTTGTTTCCTGAACCGCGTGATCCGCAGCCAGATTGAAATGCCTATTGATGACAACGTCGTGCTCAATAAAGGTGACGTTTTGCAGGTCAGCGGTGATGCTCGTCGCGTGAAAACTATTGCCGATCGTATCGGCTTCATTTCGATTCACAGTCAGGTGACCGATCTGCTGGCCTTCTGCGCCTTCTTTATCATCGGTCTGATGATCGGGATGATCACCTTCCAGTTCAGTAATTTCAGCTTCGGCATCGGGAATGCGGCTGGACTGCTGTTCGCCGGTATCATGCTGGGCTTCCTGCGAGCCAACCATCCAACGTTTGGCTACATCCCACAGGGTGCACTGAACATGGTGAAAGAGTTTGGTCTGATGGTATTCATGGCTGGCGTCGGTTTAAGCGCAGGCAGTGGCATTGGTAATGGCCTGGGGGCCGTCGGTGGTCAAATGTTGATTGCCGGTCTGGTAGTCAGCCTGGTTCCGGTTGTTATCTGTTTCTTGTTTGGTGCTTACGTATTGCGCATGAACCGCGCCCTGCTGTTTGGCGCCATGATGGGCGCACGTACCTGTGCTCCGGCAATGGAAATCATCAGCGACACCGCACGCAGCAACATCCCTGCGTTAGGCTATGCTGGGACCTACGCGATAGCTAACGTTCTGCTGACATTAGCGGGGACACTCATCGTCATTGTCTGGCCTGGCCTTGGTTAGCGCTGAAATTTACCCTTAAACGAAAATTTTTTGCAGGTAAGCAGAACTTTTCTTCAAGGCGTCAGTCATAACTATTGCCACTGCTTTTCTTTGATGTCCCCAATTTGTGGAGCCCATCAACCCCGCCGTTTTGGTTCAAGGTTGATGGGTTTTTTGTTGCCTGAAATTCATCCCTATTCTAATCAAACACTTAGAGAAACACTTATTAATATGTGGCGACAAAGTGGCGACAGCGCTTTTGTTATGGCGACACCAGACGTAAAAAACCCGCCAGCGGCGGGTCAATATCAGTAGGCTAATTGTTCCTGCATTCCTTGCGGATGTGGTGGTGCGGCGCTGATTTTTTGCGGCCGGCATACTGATCGCACAAAAGTTTCATGCGTCACGAAGGTATGCCCGCACTCGATGTTAGTGCACTGGTTGTAGCGCTCTTTGGTTTCGTTGGAAACCTGGAAGCTACTTCGGGTATGTGCCGCCTGCCCGCACATAGGACAATTCATCATAATAATCAGCCCTCACTATTAACCAGTTCGCAATAATGATACATCATTGTTCGCAATTTGGAACTAATCATTCAATGTCGAACTCATCTATTTGCACTTCGAGATCCATGCTGGTCGTAAATCCATTATCCGGGCTGACAGAATGCGTCAGGGTGGTAATGGTCCATTCGGCATCATCGATCGGCTGCTTAAACCCCGTCACCTTCACCGGCATTTCCGTATAGAGATCAGCCCGCCCCTCAGCGAGCTGCAGGGAAAATGAAGCAACCCCGCGCTGCAGACGTTCCCACTGCATTTTTGCTGCGCGCTCTGCATTGCTCCGGTTGGCGTAGGTACGATTAAGAACCAGCACGTTTTCATCCGTTCCCATCAGATAATCGCCCTGTTTTGCTTCCGGCTCTTTGGGTGCGGTGGCTTTCCTTCGACGGCGCTTAACACTGGTTGTCTCTTTTTTCCTGGGTTCACGCGTATGCAACCAGCTGGCAATAACACCGGTATAGGCACCACGATCAGCAAGGGTGAACCGATGACCGTCACCGGCTTTGCGCGTGATGGTGATAACCGGCAGCGGCTTGCCGCTTGCCGTTCTTCCCTGCCCCTGGCGGATAAACAGCAGGTTCCCGTCCTTAACGGAAGCAATCGCCCCATACTGTCTCGCCAGTTTCATCAGAAAACTTGCATCGCTTTCATTGGTCTGGTCCAGATGATCCAGCGCCTTATCCGTCAGGTCTTTACCCAGCGCCATTTTGAGGTTATGCCGGGCGGCGATTTCCTTTACCACCTCCCCCACCGTTGTCTGATGCCATGATTTTTCGCGCCGTGTATTGAGGGTTTCACGGAAATCTGCGCTACGCGCCCTGATGGTCAGCCGGTCAGGGGCACCGCTGTGTTCAATTTCATCCACGGTAAAAGCCCCTTTAGGGAAAAGCGGCTGGCCTTTCCAGCCCAGCGCCAGCTGAATCACTGCCCCACGTCGCGGCAGAGCGATCAGCCCGTCGGCGTCGTCCAGCTCCAGATCAAGCTGGTCCGCTTCAAAGCCCCGGTTATCCGTCAGCGTCAGACTCATCAGGCGGGTATCCAGCACGGTAGTCACGTCCTTACCTTCAATGACGATACTGAAAGCCGGGCTTTTGCTGTTCAGATTCAGGAGATCAGAATTAACGTTCACTGCAGCAATCCTCCAGCCGTGTTTTTAATCCCCCCAATCGCAGAGGCAGCAGAGTCCTGCAGGTTGCTGAGCTGGTCACTCAGGCTCCCGAACATGTCAGACAGCGATTCATCAACCCGTTTGAGGGTGATCGTAAACTCAATGCGCCTGGGCATTCCGCTTGCAAAAAACTCCGTCTTTGTCTGGTTCAGACTCTCAATGACAAACATGCCGTAAATGGTTCCGCTGCCTTCAATCAAAGGCCAGGCTTTGCCCTGCTCTGCCATCAACTCCAGCGCCAGCAATGACAGCCTGCCTCCGGTCACTTCCGGCAGCAGAACCCCGGACAGTGTCAGTGAATCATTATCCGGGCCAAGAAACTGCGTTGACGGGCGGCGGTTCACCCGGCTGTTGGCTGCATGTCGCCAGCTGCGTTGATACTGCAGCTCCTGATAAGGGACAGTACGCAGCATAAATACATATAAACCCAGCACCATCATCATGATTCATACCCCCCCTGATCGCTGAAATTGCTGCGCGCTTTTGCCCTGGCCCTGCGTTCCCGCTCGTCAAGCTGCCGTGCCACTTCACGGGCAATATCCTGCGCACTCTGTCCCGGCTGTGCAACGATATGAATGGGCGCATTTATCTCATAACGAATAACTGACGGCGGGCTGTCTGCCTTAACAGGCTGCGTCTGGTATGCACTCGAAGGCAGACTGAAGGGATGAAGCGGAGCCGCTTCTTCAGGTGTCGCAGCAACCCCCATCACGCCTGCAACGACAGAGGCAAGCGCAGCAGTACGCCGCCTGCTGGTGACATTTGCCGGTCCGTTCACAATTTCAGGGCCATTTTCTCCAACAATGCCAAACTGCCCGCGTGGAATGATCCCGCCCGTGTCGTACATCCCCGCGTAAGCCGGGAACCCGCCGGGCGGCAGCACCACTTTGCCGTCACTGTTCACCGTGGCGGACTGCTGCTGCGTGACCTGCGCGGGCAGTTTCGCATTTGCCGCCTCCTTACTGACAATACCGAGCTTTTCCAGCAGCCACGACACACCGGATTTAAGTGATTCCAGCGGGTGCATCACCCTATTCAGACCTTCCGCCAGCGCCTCACCAAACCGGCGCCCCATTGCAGCTGCGCTGTTCAGTTCTTCGGAAGTGGATTTAACCGGCGTAAGTAAATCATTGAACCAGCCCCACAAGGCCTGCACCCTGTCACCAATCCACTGAAACACGGGTCTGAGCGGCTCAAAGGCGGCGCTGATTGGCGCAGCAGCGGCTTTGAACCCTTCCACCACGCCCCCCAGAAATGCACCGATGGGCTGCCAGTATTTCCACACAACCAGCGCCACACCAGCCAGCGCAGCCACAACCAGCCCTATCGGACTGAGCAGCGCGCCCAACAGGCCAGAAATGCCAAACAGCGCGCCGCGAAGTAATGCCAGCGGACCAGAAACAAGAAAACGCAACACACCACCGGCAGCTGCCAGCCCACCCCGCAACGCCGCCAGTGGGTTCATCACCATACCGATAACATTACGGATGCCTGACATACCGGCACGGAACACGGCAAGCGGCGCACCTGCCACCGTTTTCAGTGCATTACCCACGATTCCGGCTGAGCGACGCAGGGAATTAAGCGGGGCACTCAGCAACCCGACACTGCCATCGGATGACGCCATACCCCGACGCAACAGGGAAAGTGGCGCACCTGCCAGCCATGACAGGGCACTGCCAGTACGTGTTACTGCTGCAGCAACGGAAGGTAATGTTTTTACACCCAGCACAGACAGGCCAAACCGGATCACCGCAATCGGCCCCAGCACAGCAGCTACCGCCACGGCAAGTGTACCCAGTCCGACAGTGACAGCCGCCATAGCCGCCGCCACTTTCATCAGCGTGCCAGCCAGCACGGGATTCTGCTCCACCCAGCGACGCAGCGCCCCGGTCACATCCTTAACCATGCCCATAATATCCATCAGCGGCTGGCGCAACGTTTCCCCCAGGCTGCTGAAAGCGTTCTGCGCACCCGTCTTAACCAGCAACCACTGCGCAGACAATGAATCCTTGTTAATGTCGGATTCTTTCTGCATGGAGCCATCAGCACCACTACCCGATGTGAGTTTCAACTGGCGCTGCAGCTCCGGCAGGTTGTTAGCCAGCTTTGCCGCATCATCGCCAAACTCTTTGCCAAAAAGCATCGTCATTGCAGACAGGCGCTTGTCCTGCGGCAGATTGTTGACCTTCTCCAGAACCCGCTGGATGGTGCCCATGGCATCGGTGGTCATCTGCTTTTCAATCTCCGCCGGATTGAGTTTCAGCAGGTCCATACCTTCAAAGAAGCGTTTACTTTGCATGGTGGCAATAGACAGTTCACGCACCATGGCATTAGAGGCGCTGGCGGCGATTTCCGGGGCAGCCCCAAGAGAAAGGAATGTTGAACCCAGCGCCGCAGCCTTTCGGAAGTCAAGGCGGTCAGCCACGCCCCCCATGCGCTGCAGGACGTTGATAATGTCTCCGCCCTTTGACATGGCGTTATCGTCCAGGTAGTTCAGCGCATCGCCCAGTTGTTCAATATTGCGCGTCGGCACTTTATAGAGCTGCGCGATTTTCCCCAGCCCTTCCGCCAGCTCATCGGCGGGCAGCTCAAAGGCCGTTGCAGCTTTTGCCGCCGTGGATGCAAAGGCCAGCAGGTCACGTTTCTGGTCCTCAAAGGGATCATCCTGGCTGGTCACGCCCATGCGCGCGCCCCCCTCAACCAGCGCGGCATAGTCTATAGCGCCGTTCTCCATCGGCAACTGCTCACTGGCAGCCTTGATGGCATCCTGCATGTCATAAAACTGTTTTGTACGGTTGCCGTTATCGTCACGCAGCCCGTTTACCTGCTTTGCCACGCCTTTCATGGCATCTTCCATACTGGCGTAGCTCTTAACTGCAGCCATAACCGGCGCGCCCATTGCCAGCCCCGCTGCCGTGGTGGTGGCCCCGGCTCCGGCAATGCGATCCCGTACCTCCAGACGGCGCGAATACTGATCACGAACTGCATTCATTCTCGCCTGCTGTTCACCCAGGCGTTTCAGGGATTTCTGCTGCCGCTCCAGTGCCAGTCGGGTTTCATCGGCGTTCTGCCGTAATTCACGCTGTGCGCTGCTAAGTTTCTTTGTATCAAGCCCTGCCTCATTCAGCGCAAGGCGCTGACGCTGCACTGACTGACGCAGCCCGTTATATTTTCCCTGTAAATCGGTGACGCGATTTTTAGCCTGCTCAAGCAGTCTGGCCTGTGCTGCCGTCGGGCGGTTGGTCGCAGTAAACTGCGTGGCGAGTTTTGCCGCTTCTTCGCGGGCGGCTTTAAGGCTGTTACCTGTGACTGCCAGCTGCGCGCTGGCCTTACGGAAGCCATCAATTCTGCCCGCCTGAGAATCTAACTCTTTCAGCCGGGCGCGGCTTTGCTGAATAGCGGCAGCCAGCTCTTTTGAGCTGGCCTGCGCGGATCGAAATGGGCGGGTGAGCTTGTCAACCGCATTCAGAATCACCTGCAGACGCAGGTTATTGTCACTCATCGCTGGCCCCGCTTCTCTGAATCGCTTTGTGCCGCCACTCCAGCACCTCAGTCAGCGGCATAACGTCAGTGATGGACGGCGACCAGTGAAAGATGGTGGCGATATCCGCCACCAGGTCATCAATCGTCAGGCTGTCGGTAAACCGGCAAGCACCGACTTCTTCAACAAAAAAGTCACCACCTCGACCGACAGCGCGGTGAGATCGGCGGGGTCCAGTTCAGCCATTTCCTGTGCGGTCAGCGTTGGGGTGGAAATACGCGGGATCACTGTCATCATGGCCCCCACGTCCATATCCATAATGGCCTGCAGGCGGGTGCCGCGCAGCGCACCGGACTGCGGCTTACGCAGCACAATTTCGGTGATTTGGGTTTTACCGCGCATGATTGGCGTATCCAGTTGTACGGTTTTGTCAGTCAGCTTGTCGCTCATGTTCGTTTCCTGTTAATCAGATACTGGCGCGGATCACCGCGCCGTTAAGTTAAATCAGAGGCCAAGGGCGTTACGGTGTGCTTCCATCAGGTCCACGCCGTCAACGATGTCAATCATGTTGACCACATCAACCTCATAGAGCACTTCGCCGTTAATGGTCAGCTTCGCGTAGCTGTTGGTGCTGCTGACCTTGGTGGTGCTGCTCTCGCCGGTTTTCCACTCGCCGGAATCCACTTCTTTATGACGCCCGCGCACAACCAGCTCAATGGCCTGCACTTCGCCGGTATCGTCGCGCTGAATGGAGCCGGTGAAGCGCAGTTGGATGCCGTCAACAGTGGCTTTGCCCATCTGCTTGAATAACAGCAGTTCAGTGCCGCCGATTGAAAATTCCGTATCCAGTGCGCCGTCATCCAGCCCCATATCCACATCCACCGCGCCCGGCATACCGCCGCCGCGATACTTCTCAAACTTGCGGGTGAATTTCGGCAGGGTCAGGGACTCAACGATCCCCTGCCAGTTGTTCCCGTCGTTGAACAGGTTCAGGTGTTTTAACTTGCGTGGTAATGCCATGTATCCCCCTTATGCACTGACACGGCTGGCAAAATCGACCAGGTAGCGATCGGTGATGCGCTGGCGCAGCATCAGATTTTCAAGCGGCGGCACAGGCGTGTAGTCGTAGTCGATGGTGAGTTTCCCGGCTTTCAGGGAGTCTTTATCGTTCACTGACTCATCCAGCCAGCAGTCCGCCCCGATGAGGTATCCCTGATTCACCAGGCTGCGTAATTTGGCGCGGATACCTTCGATAATGTCGCGAGCCAGTGACGGATTCAGTGGCTTATCCACCGCCCACATGTGCCCCTCTGCAATCGTGTCAGCCAGCACCTGCGCCGTGCGGGTGTAGTTCTCAAACGCAAACAAGGGATCGTCACTGAGGCAGCGGGAACCCCAGAAGCGGAACCCGTCTTTGCAGATTAGCGTGGTGACGTCATTCTGGTTCAGCAGTCCCGCATCCGTTGCCGGGTCCTGCAGATCCCAGAACACATCAGCGGAAATACCGGTGACGCCATTCACACCTACGTTGGACAGGGTTTTGTGCCAGCCGGTCTGTTCGTCGATTTTGGCGCGCAGACCGAGCGCACGGGCGGAGGCGTAAGCCGTCGCATCGGCTTTCAGAACGGTGTCAAAGTTGATGAAATCAGGCCAGATCAGCATCCCCTCTCGCTGGCTGAAATTGTCCCGGTAAGCAATGGTTTCTTCCACCGTCTTGCAGCCCCAGGCGGACAGATAAGCAAAACCGCGCAGACTCTGCGCCACACTCATCAGCTCAGTGGCAACTGCCTGCGTGTCGTGCCCCGGCACACCGAGAATGCGCGGCTTAACTTTCAGTTGCGACTGCGCAGAAAGCAGCGCTTTCATCCCCGTTTTTTTACCGTCAGCGGTCACGCCGCCGATAATGTTGGAGGTGGTTTCCGCTTCGGTTTCGCCCTGCGCCACGCGCACAACAACCGTCACGGGTTTTGACTGGTCGGCAATCGCATCCAGCGAACGGGCCAGCGTGCCGGACTCGCCTGCTTTACCGCTGGCCTCCAGTACATCCGTCAGCAGAACCGGCTTATTGAGAGGGAATACGGACGCATCAGCATCATCGCCGGTGCAGACCATGCCCACGATAGCAGTGCTTACCGTGGTGAGGGAGCGGGTGCCGTCGTTGACTTCAACAACGCGCACCCCGTGGTGGTAATCCTGAGCCATAGTGGCGAACCTCCTGATTGGATTAGGCTTCGCACTATGTTGTATTGATTACGCCATGCAGACAGCTGATGTGCGTTGTACGATTAATCACACAATGTCGCAGGAAATTTTCGGTACGGCGTTGATAACTAAAAACGTTGTTCGGGATAGGGGGGCACTTTACAGGATGGGAATTAATACTCGTTTTAAAAGGCCTCGTCGGTTGACGAGAGCCTTTTTTACTTTTACTTAAATATTTTGATTCTGATAAGCCTGCGTTATTCTTTTCATAAGCTTATGCCTGAACGATTCCAAGGGAGATTCAATGCAATGATAGGCAATAGCCCCACCGCCAATACATAAAGCTATAGTAACTAAATATGCAGTAATATTACCCAAGAAGTTAGGGTAAACAATAAAAATTATCATTATATGAAATAAGTAAATTGAAAAACTATATTTCCCCAAATCCGCCATGATTTTTGAAGATAAAAGCGTGCTTATATACCCACTGGAATTTACTTGCAGATATACAAAGAGAGCAATAAATGGCCCTAACACCACAAACTTATTACCCAGCCAACCATTAACTCCTTGAAAAGGAGGCGTCAACATTATAAATATTAATATAATTGCAATTGACACCCCATCACTAACGAGAGATGATATTTTAATTTGAAAACAGTTATACATAAACGCAATTATAATTCCATACATAAAGACAGGAATGTAATACGACAGTCTGCCGTTGATTTCGTCATCCGTATAAGGGTATATAAAAGCGAACGCTAAGGTTAACAATACCAAAAACAACAAAGAATATTTTCTACCTGCAACTTTCTGGATACTAGATGCGAGATAAACCACAATCGGCAACAAAAAGTAAAACTTGAATTCTATCGGAATAGTCCAGAGATGGATGTAAGTACTATCAAATGAAATTATCGATTTCATTTTCTCTAAATCATAAAACCCCATAAGGTAATAAATTAATACTGCAATATAAAAAATCGGTAATATCCTTATTGTTCGCCCTAAAAGATAACTCAACACATTCAAGAACGAAAAACCAGAATTAATAAATTTATGTGTCAACAAAAAAGCGCTAAGAACAAAAAACAACCAAACACCAGGCTGTCCCGTACCTCCGAGATGATCATGCAGTGAGGGAAAGAATAGCCCCGTAGCATGCATCACCACAACAATCATCAAAGCGAAACCTCTTACGCCATCGGCAGAACGTATTTTATTCTCTTTCATATTGATTTTTATATTAAAAAATGAGGACCTAATATTATCACAGAAACAGAAAACAAACATCCTCCCCCTCGTATTCATACCACATAGGCAGTGTGGGGGAGAATAACACTAACCATTTAATTATCAGTCACTCGGGCTTCCTCGGCCACGTGATATCTGGCGCAGTTGACGTGTCTACCACCTGCACCGCTTTGATGTAATTCATCCAGGTGATTAGTCTGACTTTATCTTCATCACTGATAATTCCTAATTGTAGTTCTGTCTGCCATAGATTGATTGTTAGCTGAGCCTTTGCCAGAAGCTCCGCTTTCTTATGTTCAGCTGTTTCTACATAAACCTTGTACTGCGCCTCGGTATCCGTCACCCATGCGCTACCGTTCCACTTATCATATGGTGTAGCAGGAGGCAGTTCTGTAGTGTTCTCTGGGTAATCTCCCAGCTCTGACACAACTATTTTTTTGCCAGTTTCTGTGCTGTAAACGCTCTCACCTCGGTGATCAGCAATATATTCCCACTCGTTAAGGTCCTTAGTCCGGCAAATGGCTAACCCCTTTTTACTTTTACCCGGCATATCAATGCATGAATTAGCAGGAACGCCAACCCCTACGGCAAGAAACTCAATAGTAGAAGAAAGATATTCACGCGTCTCAATATCAAAGTTAAACACCGTTATATTGCCAGATTCCACAGCTATAAATTCATTATTAAGTTTCGCCTCAGTCATTATGCTGCTCTCACAATGTAATTAAATGAAATATTCCGCGGACGTGTTTCTGCCGCTGTTCGTGTTACCGTACTTGAGTCTAAATGAGCCTGTTTATATTGTGAGATGCTTGTTGCTTGTGTAACGACACCGTCTCCGCTTTCACGATTTATACCCGTAAAAACTCCATCAGCATAAGTAAACATACCGTTTGTACCATAGCCAATGGAGCCGATAATCGGCTGCATAGCATCAGTCTGAGACGTTAGAACCTGACGTCCAGCATCTACTCCACGCCCATCGTCCCACCCACGAATAAATTCACTGCGTAGATCTGGTAATTTTAATGACGGATAAACCTGCGCCAGTTTCGGATATTGTGAGGAAATGAATGATGCTCCATTACATTTCAACCAACCTTCCGGCGGTATTGCAGTAGGCCACGGAATGGGAACACCGACTGGCAACGCACTGCCCTCTCCAAGATGAAGATTTTTTAGAAAAGCAGAAATATCGGCAATATCAGCGCCATTAGCTGCTTTATCCATTTTTCCCGCCAACGCAGTCATTACTGTTGTCGCAAAGTTAGGATCATTCCCCAGCGCAGCAGCCAGCTCATTTAACGTATCCAGCGCCTCCGGCGATGAACCGACCAGCCCGGCAACTGCCGCTTTCACAAATGCGGTCGTGGCAATCTGCGTATTGTTCGCCGTCTGCGTTGCAGTAGGAGCTGTTGGCGTTCCGGTCAGCGCAGGGTTTGCCAGCGGAGCCTTGAGCGCCAGTGCATTGTTTAACACCGTTACCACCGCCTGCACAAATGCCGTGCTGGCAATCTGAGTTGTGTTAGTTCCCGCCGGTGCTGTTGGCGTTTTCGGTGTGCCAGTCAATGTTGGGCTATCTTTAGGCGCATACTGCGAATGAGGATCAACAGCAGCAAGATGCTTTGCCATCAGGTCATCCACATACACCTTAAGCTCCAGCACCTTATCATCCACATATTTGCGGGTTGCCAGAACCACTGCAGGGTCAATTTTCAGGGTGATGTTATCGGTGCTGCTGGTAATCAGTACCATACGCACGGTCTGCGTGCGTCCGCTGCCCTCTGCCAGCTTCGGCTTGTAGCTTTCCGGGCAGTTGCCTACTGCAATCAGTGCGCCCGTCTCATCGAACAGGCCAACTTCACGAATCCACCAACCGCCGTCAGTTTCGGGAATAACTTGCTCAGCAATCAGCTGGCTGCTGTTCTGCGGATCGATGTACAGCATATTCAGTGCCGCCCGGCGCTTTTCAGCCACCAGTTTTGTCTGCTGTGCATTGGGTGCGGGCAGAACACCACCGCCGTCACCCACCGCCATCTGCGTAATTTTCAACGGAACACCGAGCGCGGCGGCGCTTGCCAGTTTCGCCGCGCCGATCTCCGTCAGCAGGGTATAAAATTTTGCGCTCATGGATTCACTCTCACTGTGTCAATAACATGGACTGCGCCGCCCTCAAACAGAGCACCGCCGGAAATAATGGTTTCGTTGATATACGGGTACACCGTAATTTCCTCGCCAATATACGTCCCGGCTCCCACCCAATACGGGCCGCTGGTCTGCAGGTTGATGGACATGCCGATCAGGTGGCGGCTGCTTGGTTTGGCGTCACTTATCAGGCGCTCCAGCTCCAGAAAGGTTTCCTCTGTAATGCCCTGGTCCTGCACGCCAATATCCAGACGGAACGTGCCGGGGGCCTCGTTGGTCTGCCACCATTCCAGAATGCGGATCAGGAAGCCGAACGGCTCCACCACCCTGCGCACGGCGCTGGTTGTGCCTTTGCGCTGATGGACATAGAAAGCATCCTGCACCACCTGGCGCTTAACGCTTTCCGCCCAGTTTTCATCCCAACGATCCACCGAAAAGGCCCAGGCCAGATAAGGGAGAAAACGGACCGGGCACGTTGCCGGGTTCCAGAGATCACGCAGCTGCACCTGCAGATCGGAAATGCCGCTGCAGCTCTGCGCCAGGCGGCGCTCAAGCGGCGAGGAGCCTGGGGGCATCAGGCTATTCATCTGTCCCCCCGTTGCTCACATTCCAGGTGGTGCAGGATGCGGCCTGGGTTTTATCCAGCACCACATCCGCCAGGGGAGCAGTCAGCTCCACTCGCTGCACACCTTCAACATGCAGCGCAGCATAAATGGCACTCAGGCGAATATCCCGGCCCAGCCGCGTCTGGCTGGCAATGTATTTCTGCAGGCTGGCTTTGGCCTCTGCCATTACCGGCTCAGCTTCCGGCCCCGGATAAATAAAGATCGTGGCGTCCACGCTGTACGGGATAATCTCTGCGCTGCGTACTGTCAGACGGTCAGCCACCGGGCGCACGCTCTCACTATTGAGCGCCTTATCAACCACTGCCAGCAGGTCAGCCCCTGCAGTGCCGTCACCTTCGCGACTTAACACGGTAATCACCACCTCCGCCGGGGCCGGGCTGGTTGCGCTGGCATCAGATACGCGACCATCTGCACTTTTGGCGTGAAACTCATAGGCTGCCGTCGGTCCCGCTACAGACAGCCCCTCAAAGGCTTCCGGGATACGCGGGCGCAGTTCTTCATCTGTCTCGTACACTGCCGGAACGGGTGGCACAGCATTGTTATCCGCCGGGGTCACGATCAGCCGCTTCACGTTGCAATTCGCCGCGAGCTGGTCCAGATCATTGCTGTGTGAGTAAGCCACCATGACCGCCAGTGCAGCCTCGTTGATGCGCTGCCGCAACAGGACCTCACGGTAGGTACTTTCCTGCAGTTGTTTGGTGATGGGTTCGGACTCCAGCGCCAGCGTCCGGCGCACGGCCTCCTGCTGGTCTGCGGGATGCAGAGCCACAAAGCCCTCTTTACGCTCAGCCAGCAGCGTTTCAAAATCCGGCTCATCCACAATCTGCGGCGGCGGTAGCTGGGAAAGGTCAATTGCTGCCATTCTGCACTCCAGGGGTAACGGAAAGGGAAACGGGTGAGCCATCGGTACGCCGCCCGGTCAGCTCCACAACCATAGAGCCGTCAAAGTCACTGCTGATGGTGATTTCATCCAGTGTCAAACGTGGCTCCCAGCGCATCAGCGCGACATAAACAGCACTCATCATCTGCAGGCGCAGCGCCGGGTTTTGTGGCTGGTCAATCAGGGCAGACAGCAGCGATCCATACTCCCGGCGGGCAATACGGCTGCCTTGTGGTGTGATGAGAATATCTTTCACGGACTGGCGTAGATGTTCAGTGTCCGTGATGGCCTTGCCCGTGGTGCTGTTCATACCGTAATACATCGTCATACCGGGCCTCCCGATGTGTCTCCGCCGGACTTAACACCTGTGTGACCGTGCTTATCAGCCACAACCCCGTTAGAACTCATCTCACCGCCGCCCTGGGTCACACCACCGTTGATCACTACCTCGCTGTTGATGCGGGTGGTGTTGGCCTCCACCACAAACTCCCCGGTTTTATAGGTGACGTTATCCGCCGCCTCGATCACCATGGATTTGATACCGCGCACATACCAGCGCCCGGTGGAGGGTTCGTATTCAAACCAGCCGCCGTCGTCATACGCCGTCACGTTGCCGTCCTCAGAATCTGAGGGGGGCGGAAACTGATTTGAGTAGACAGCAGGCAGTGCAAAGGCGGTTTCCAGATTGCCGCCCAGGCTGAACAGCACAACCTGCTCACCCACGGACGGTTTCCACCAGGTCCGTGATTTCCCGGCACGGCAGGTCAGCCAGTTAATCCAGTTGGTTTCAAGGTCACCCGTTTTCACCCGGCACAGCCAGTTAACCCGGTCCACTTCGGTGACAGTTCCGGTGCGGATCAGGTTGGTGATAAGGCGCATGATTTCGGTCAGTTGAGCGTTCATGGGTGCAATTTTGAAACGTACTGAATGGATTTTCTTTACGGTGGTATTGTATGGTTAACAATACAATCCAAAACCACCTCAGGTGCTACTTATGCTGCAACTCTGCAATGGAAATTTTTTAAAAACGGATAATTTGTATAAAACCCATCATAGGACTCCTCTGTATACAAACTTATCTATACCGAGAGAAGGTATTGATTTTTGCATCGGAAAATTATTGCCATCATCAATGTATCTATCCCCTAAAGTCATCATATGTGAAATCGAAGAGAGACAACCATCTAAGAACCCTGACGGGAGCCTAGCCCCATTCATTTCTACAACCGGCCAAGATTTAATGAATGATCTTGCTCACGTAATATCCTTTTATTTTTGTGGCCTATGTACAACATCCCAATCATTTACAAAACAATTACTAAGCGGCGAAAGAATAGCTGGAAATGCAACTCGTGATTATTTAAGCAAATTTTTCGATGAAAGAATAACCATCACGCAGGAGCAAGCTTTAGCTTTTCAATTGTTTTTTAGTAAATTAGTAAACTCGCCAAGAGCTTATTATGAAAAATCCATTCAAGCAATACGACGATATGTCACTGCAGCAATTAGAATATCTGATGATTTAGATGCGGCATATACATTATTTGTTGCTTCAATTGAATCATTATCTCAAGACGCCCTCGAATCTGAAATAAACTGGGGAGATATTGATCCAAGAAAAAGAAAAAATTTAGATGAAATAATAAAAAATCTAGATGACTCTATAGCAAACTCAATAAGAGATGAAATTATTAGTCATGAGCATTTAGCTTTGAGTCGCAAGTTCCTTACTACAACAATGAACTCTTTGGATAGAGATTTTTACAATGCAAAAGACAAGAGTTTTCGGTTAGCCGGTGAAAATGAACTCAAAATAGCCATAAAAAATGCATACAATCTCCGTTCAAAATATGTACATGTACTTAAACCATTACCACCTGAAATAGCTGAGCCTCACAACCTTAACTACTGCGTTGAGGTTGACGAAAAACCTCACCTAACTTTCAATGGATTGGCAGCAGTTAATAGAGAGGTCATACTTAAATTTGTTAATGACATGCCATTCTGTGAGAAGGAAGATCTAGATATAATGAGAATTATTCCTGGTGTTAGATTTGCTCGCATGTCAGAAGAATATTGGATGCATGATGTAAGAGCATTAGTCAAAGGAAATTATATTTCGATGTTTTCTGCCGTCCTATCTCGAATCGAGCACGGAATTATTAATGGAAAACATGAAATACCAAACATGCAACTGGTTGTAAATGAAATCGGAAATCGACTTGCAACTGAAAATAATAAAGATGACATACGAATACTCATGTCAATACTGACTCTATTGTCAGCCATTTATAGATTCACTCTAGATGAGTCGTATGACAAGACAATACAAAAGCACACACATTTTTATGATAGTAAAGGAATAGAAATGTTGCTTATCAACACTATGTGCGGAGTAAAACTCGAGAGTATCAATGAGTACTACGCATCGTTCAAAGCATACATTCAATCTAAGTATCAAAAGAAAAAAATTAAACTTTCTGAATTTTTCGAATCATTAATCTGTGCAAATCTCGCAAATCATTTCCTCGGCGACAACAACCACACGATCCTTAATGAATTATTAGACCACATAGCTATCAACACACCTAACTCACCAATAAAAATAGAGCACTTTAATAAAGATCAAGAACAATACTTTGACATACCCAATTACTTGCAAATTAACAAAAGCTCGACCACTGACTAAACTACATGCATAAAAGGAGTATTTAAATACTCCTTTTATGTTTTCAATCGCAACAACCATATAACATCAAGACTCTAATTACGATTAATCCAACGAAGTAGAATATCTTCTACTGAGATTCGCATTTTATCATTAAGCCCAAGCAATCTTCGCTCAGCATAACGCACTTCCGGCCCCCGACGGCTTACACGATCCCGTAAGCCGTAATGATGTACCCGTGCAATCCGCTGCACCTGCCCGACAAACTCGACACTTGCAGAATCGGCAGTAGCGGCGGTTTTCAGGTATTTCGTGGTGCGGAGTTTGGCGAACATCTGCCGCTTAATGCGGCCCTTTTTCGTTCGGGCTGTCACCCGGCGAGGCTCGAAACCCGTGCCATCAGGATTACGCTGCAGCCGAATGTTGTTCTGCTGGGTCCGGCGTAACTGTTGCGCGAGCTCTCGCATCATTCGGCTACGTGCTACTGGTTCCAAATTTGCCAGCAGCGCTGCCAGCCAGGCGTCTACTTTCTGCAGCTCATCCACGATTCACCGTCCACATTTCTTCCGGTTCATCAGGCTCCGGCTCCGCTTCAACGGTTGAGGTCCCGCCCTGCGAACTCACCAGAATGCGCTCCGTCAGCTGCAGGTCCAGGCTGATGTCGCAAATGTCATTACGCAGAATATCCACCTCAAAGGAAAACAGCTTTTCGCGCAGATCCGGGTTGTTGATGGCATCCGGCTGATTCTCCATCAGCCACAGCAGCACCGGGGCCATCAGCAGATTTTGATCGCCGCTGAAGTCTTCAATCACCACATTCAGGGTGTAACGGTATTCCCATGACATGGAGCTGGCACCGGTTGCCACCAGTGAGCCTTTATCCACAAACAGGTGCAGCTTGTCCGGGTTGTCCCGGACATAGGCCACTGACTTATTTAGCGCTGCGCGCAGGGATTGCGGCTTGTTCACTGTCTCGCTCCTGGCATGACACAATGGTGTCCACTTTGTCTGCACAGACCGCCCAGGCGGCCTCCGTTTCATCCAGCAGGGTCAGCAGATCGCCGTTACTGCACGGCGCTGACCTTTCCAGGCGGCACTGCGTCACCTTTGGACAGCCACTCACGGTAAGCTGCACCTCCGGTGATGGCGGGTCTTTCGCGCAGCCTGACAACATCAGGAGGCAAAAGAGTGTCAGCCCAGCGGCGCAAATCTTCGTTTTCACGTTTAAGCTCCTCGATCCGGTTCTGCCGCTGATGCAGCAATGCGCGCGTATCTTCTGCCGCTGCATAGAGCCGCGTCTGCTCCCGGCTGTTGGTTTCGGTCAGAATGGACAGGCCGATCAGCTGGCTGTTTTTCTTCGTCAGCTCCTGGGTTTTACTCTCCAGCGCAGCGCCCTGAGTTTTGATGGTGTGGCTGGCGTTATTGAGCCGCCACGACTGCAAGCCCAGCGCCGCCACTACCAGCGCCAGCATCACAGCAAGGGTGCGCGTCATGCGCCCGCCCCTTTCAGACACCAGGCCATTTCCCGCCCGCGGCGGTTGTCCAGCCCCTGATTAAACACGCCCTTGATGTACACCCAGCGCGGCAACTGCCGACACGCCTCCACCCAGCGCTTTTGATTGAGCAACTTAACCAGCGTGGAGCTGCAGGCACTGCCCGTGCCGACGTTGAACGCGAACGACACCACCGCGTCATAGACCTTTTGCGGCATCGTCTGCAGCACGCATTTTTCCAGGGCCCTTTCCACTTTCAGCACATTAGTGATAAGCCCCTGCGCCGCCTGGAGTTCAGTGATACCCCGGTCCGGCACCACGCCGGAGGTGTTACCGATGCCATCGGTCCACACCCCCGCGCTGCACTGGTACGGCTGCAGGCGACAGCCTTCGTAATCGGCAATCAGTTTCAGGCCATCCAGCGAGGTGTGGAGGGTCTGAAATCCCGGTAGCGTGGCGGCGATTGCCAGCACCGCGCCCACCAGGCAGCGCTTAACGATTGATGGATTCATACGCCTCCCGTGAGAGCTTCCCGTCACGCAGCAGCTGGAAAGTTTTGTGTTTGTAGTACCAGTTGATCAGCATCATCAGCACGCCAATCAACACACCGCCAACCGTGGAGGCATCCTTGATGGACAGGTCCCCCATCCATGCCAGCACCGCGGCGATGAAATACGTGATAAAAGCGCTGATTCGTTCAAGCGTCATGATTCAGTCCCATAGCTGAACGGTCTGCACGGTGGGCGTTTCCGTTATATCCGGCAGCTCCACCTGCAACCCGTGAGGTAAAAAGGGGCCGTATTCAGCCAGCCCCGGATTTGCCCGCAATAC
The DNA here is from genome assembly GCF_030334095.1 of Citrobacter sp. Cf118. Taxonomy (NCBI): domain Bacteria; kingdom Pseudomonadati; phylum Pseudomonadota; class Gammaproteobacteria; order Enterobacterales; family Enterobacteriaceae; genus Citrobacter; species Citrobacter sp. Cf118. The sequence goes on from NZ_JAOWES010000087.1 coordinate 961,385, forward strand.
CTGCTCAGTGACACCCTGCGTGCGCCCGTAGTGCCGCCAGCACAGCGCGTCCACAGTGTCATACTGATGCGCACGCACTTTCATCAGATAAGCTCCACCGTACAGTGCGGCGCATCCTGCACCCGGCTGATAGCCCAGCGGGCATCACGCCACAGATCACCGCTGGCCTCCGCCAGCGCCTCCCCTCGCTTCACGCCTGACGCCGTGGCATCATAGTCCTGATAACGCTCATTGAGCACAGCGCGCGCCCAGCAAAAAACGGCGTTGTGGTAGTGCCGGATACGCTCGCTTTTGCCGTCCAGCATGTCCGCCGGAACCTCAGCCAGTGCCCGGTAGCCCAGCAACTGCTGGCGGTTGCGGAAGTCGTACAGCTCAGCGTTAACCTCAGAAATAGCCGTCAGCACAACCTGCTTTAAACGCGGCTGCGTCACCGTGCCGTCAGTGCGCATCACACTGCGAAATTCCGACAGGTCCACATCAGGCCAGAACGGCGTATTTTTGATGACCTCCGCCTGTTCCGGTGTCTGTTCGGGCGCAACAAACTTCATGCGGCTTTCTCCTGAATAAGTGGGCGGTGGACGGAATTTTGATGTGGCAGTGCCTTTCGCCATCCCGTGCCGCCCGTGCGCGGGGCACGTTCGTTAGCGGCTGTCATTGCGCAGTCTGCGCTCCAGCTGCTGCTTTTCTTTTTTCACACCACAGCGGGGATCAAGCTGCAGCGCATGGGTAAGGTGATTCAGGGCAGACGCCGGGTTGCTTTCGCTCAGTACAGCGCCGATGGCTTTATGCAGGCGTGCCCGCGACTGGTCCGGCATATCCAGATCGGTTGTCAGGTCCAGCGTCAGCAGAAGCAGATCGGCATCAAAACCAGCAGCGGCTAACAGAGCGCTTTGCGCCGCGTCTGCCATTTCTTCTGCCAGCACGGTCTGCACGTTGCGGTTGCCCAGAGGCATCACCCAGCCATGGCGCAGCGCATGACGCCCGATTTCCAGCGCACCGGCATAATCACCGGCGTCGATACGCCACAACATCACGTACATCAGCACGTCATCCTGCTGCGCACCTCCGGCAGCCAGCACGCCCTCTGCCCAGGCAGAATATTTCGGCAGCAGCTCCACCTTGATTTCCGCCTTTTTCACCGTGGACTGGATGCCTTTAAGCCTGCGACGATCTTCTGCCAGTTGCAGCAGCATCAGGTCATAACCCGACGCATGGCGAACACTGCCGCCCTCACGGGCGGCCTGTTCGGCCTGAATACGCAGGCGGTGTTGCCGTGCGGGACTCAGGCTCATGCGTTATTCCCCACCTTCCGGTGCGGCAGGCACGCTGAAATCACCGATTTCGATGTTTTCTACCAGCGCCGCGCAGCGGTAGTCCTCGACCACATACGCCTCGTTGACGGATTCAAAGTTTTCAATCCGGTCGCGTTTCGGGTTGTCGATAACTGAACGGCGGCGGGTGTCTTCCTGCCAGTAGATGGACAGGTTATCCAGACGGGTGATCAGCAGGGCATTTGCCGGGAAGAAAGGCGCGCGCACAGCCTGCAGGCCGCCCATGCGTTTCTGGCTGATGATCAGATCGGCGGCGATTTTCTCGCTGTTGTCCTGCTCTTTGTTGACCAGCGGGAAATACTTGTCAGACAGCAGTTCACGACCACAGACAACAACCAGCTCGTCATCATCCTGATACTCCACATCGATCAGCTCGTTGACTGTATCCATCACCACCGCATCAAGATTTAGATACTTACCACCCGGACCTACTTTTACCGGTTCCGCCGTAGTGGTGCCGTCTTCTGCGCTTTTGCTGCCCATGACATGATCCGGCGCGTCTTCGCGGATTTTCTGCAACCAGCCTTTATTGACGTCCTGCAGCAGCGGGTTTTCAGCACGGTTGGACGTTTTGGCGCGCTTCACGCCGTTAAAACCGATCATGATGCGGTCCAGCGCCTGACGCTTGACGATGGCGTTGCGGATACGCACCTGGAAGTCCTGGAACTTGGCCCACAGGTCCAGTTTTGCGTAGGTCAGCACCGTATCAAAGTTGGTCTGCTCGCATTTGTATTCCACGTCTTCCATCAGCGTCGGATCGGTAGGCTCGCGCTCTTTGGTGGTGGTATCGGTGGTTCCGGCAATGGTGCTGCCCACGCCCAGCCCCAGCAACTGCCCGGACTGCTCAGTGACCGGCGTGATGTTAATCAACGTCAGGAAAGCAGCGGACTGCTGGATCTGGTCTTCCAGCGTCTGCTGCACGGACGGTTCAACAGTGAACTTGCTGGAGAGTTCTTCAACCTCCACACCGTTCAGGCGCGCCAGCTGCTGCAGGTAAGCGTTAAAGGCAAAGCGGGTTTTCTTTTTCATCGGGTTTTATGCTCCATCAGCAATTGGTCAGGGTGCCTGCCGGTGCGTCACCACCCGGCGCGCGCTGGCGGTAATCCTTGCGGCTGTCTTCACGGCTCAGCTGCTGCTGTAACTCGGCAAAAGCGGCCTGCTGTTCCTGCAGGGATGACTCCAGCTCAGAAAGGCGCAGGTCCTGATCGGACAGGGATTTGTCAGTGCGTTCGCTCAGGTTCTGCTGCTCGGTGGCGACCAGTTCCACGGCTTTATGCACATCAGAGAAGCGCGCATCGTCGGTCTGCTCTTTTTTGGTGAACAGCGCGGTTACGCGGGCAAAGAGGGACGTTTTTTCGTCCTGGGCTTCTTCCAGTTCGATCTGCGTTTCTTCGGCAGCGGTAAACAGGTTTTCAGGGTTCTGCTTACGGTTTGCCAGCGGGTTATGTGCGGCGCTGGCGCTGAATGCCAGCATTTCGGTGCCGAGACTCGCCGGATCGTCTGTTGCCGCCAGCCCCACAAGATAGGCTTTACCGGTGTCGGCAAACTTCGGGCTGACCTCCATGGAGGTGAAAAGCTTCTGGCCTTTTTTCACCAGCGCTACCAGGGAGTCCGTCGGTTCAACATCGGCGTAAAGCGCCATCTTGCCCGCCAGCGGACCGTCCTGGATTTCTTCCGCAACCAGCGCCGTCACTTTGCCGTAACGGTTGAAGGCACTGTCCGGGGAATAAGACTTGATGTGCTCAAGGTTAATCAGCGCGGTATAGACCGCCGGGTTGTAGCTGGCAGCCATCTGTACCAGCCATTCACGCTGGATCTCGCGCCCGTCAGTGGTGGCACCTTCCACACCGATACGGAAACGCTTTGCTTTCACTGTCATGAGCCGTGCTCCGTTAGAAATAACTTACTGGAGCCTTATGTTTGCGGTGATGGGGGGAGTGAGACAACGCGCTGTATTTGTACGGTAAACCACACAAAACGCAGCCGGGGAAAGCCGCCATCCAAGGCCGTATGTTTGGGCCATGAACACGACACTGACCCCCGCAGACCTCGATCCCCGTCGGCAGGCTATGCTGCTGTACTTTCAGGGATACCGCGTAGCCCGCATTGCTGAAATGCTGGGCGAAAAAGTTGCAACCGTTCACAGCTGGAAAAAACGCGACAAGTGGGGCGACTATGGGCCGCTGGATCAGATGCAGCTCACCACCGCCGCACGTTACTGCCAGCTCATCATGAAGGAGCAGAAAGAAGGGAAAGACTTCAAGGAAATTGACCTGCTGGCGCGCCAGTCAGAGCGTCACGCCCGGATCGGAAAATTTAACGACGGCGGGAACGAAGCAGATTTAAACCCGAAAGTAGCTAACCGTAACAAAGGTCCGCGCAGGCAGCCGGAAAAGAACGTTTTCACCGACGAACAGATCGAAAAACTGGAAGAAGTCTTCCATGCCTCAATGTTCGACTATCAGCGTCACTGGTTTGAAGCCGGGAAAACAAACCGCATCCGCAATCTGCTCAAGTCGCGCCAGATTGGCGCCACGTTTTATTTTGCCCGTGAAGCATTGATTGACGCCCTGCTGACCGGACGCAATCAGATTTTCCTTTCTGCCAGTAAGGCACAGGCGCACGTCTTTAAGCAGTACATCATCGACTTTGCCAAAGAAGTTGAGGTGGAGCTGAAAGGCGATCCTATGGTGCTACCTAATGGCGCAGCATTGTACTTCCTCGGCACCAATGCCCGTACGGCGCAGAGCTACCACGGCAACCTGTACCTGGATGAATATTTTTGGATACCGAAATTCCAGGAGCTGCGCAAGGTGGCTTCCGGGATGGCCATTCACAAGAAATGGCGACAAACCTACTTTTCCACGCCGTCCAGCCTGACCCACAGTGCCTATCCGTTCTGGTCCGGAGCGCTGTTTAACCGGGGCCGCGCCAAAGCGGACAAGGTGGATATTGACCTGACCCACAGTAACCTTGCGCGCGGCCTGCTCTGCCCTGATGGACAATACCGCCAGATCGTCACCGTTGAGGATGCGGTGCGCGGTGGCTGTAACCTGTTTGACCTCGACCAGCTGCGCATGGAATACAGCCCGGACGAATACCAGAACCTGCTGATGTGTGAATTTATTGACGATCTGGCGTCAGTGTTCCCGCTCAGCGAGCTGCAGGCCTGCATGGTGGACAGCTGGGAAGTCTGGACTGATTTTCAGGCGCTGGCGCTGCGTCCGTTTGGCTGGCGTGAAGTCTGGATCGGTTATGACCCGGCGAAAGGTACGCAGAACGGTGACAGCGCAGGGTGCGTGGTGGTGGCACCGCCAACCGTGCCGGGCGGCAAGTTCCGCATTCTTGAGCGGCACCAGTGGCGCGGGATGGACTTCCGCGCCCAGGCTGACGCTATCAAAAAGCTGACGCAGCAGTACAACGTGACCTATATCGGCATCGACTCGACCGGCGTCGGTCACGGTGTTTACCTGAACGTAAAAGACTTTTTCCCAGCAGTACGGGAGTTTGTCTACAACCCTAACGTCAAAAACGCCCTGGTGCTTAAGGCATACGACATTATCAGCCACCGCCGTCTGGAGTTCGACGCCGGGCATACCGACATTGCGCAGTCCTTTATGGCTATCCGCCGGGCCACCACCGCCAGCGGCAACCGCCCTACCTACGAAGCCAGCCGCAGCGAAGAAGCCAGCCACGCAGATTTGGCCTGGGCAACGATGCACGCACTGTTTAACGAGCCGCTGCAGGGCGAATCCGCCAATACCAGCAATATTGTGGAGATTTTTTGATGAGTGAACCAGAAGCCTTAACCAGCACCACGCCAACAGAAGATACGGCGCCTAAAAACGCAGGCGTAACTGCCGAGGCTTTCAGCTTTGGCGATCCGATCCCTGTGCTGGATCGCCGCGAGTTGCTGGACTATGTTGAATGTGTGCAGATGGACAGGTGGTATGAGCCGCCGGTCAGCTTTGATGGGCTGGCTCGCACCTACCGCGCCGCCGTGCATCACAGCTCACCGATTGCCGTAAAGCGCAACATTCTGACCAGCACCTTTATTCCGCATCCGCTGCTGAGCCAGCAGGCATTCAGCCGCTTTGTGCAGGACTATCTGGTATTCGGTAACGCCTATCTGGAGAAACGGACGAACCGGCTCGGCGGTATTCTGTCGCTGGAGCCATCGCTGGCGAAATTCACCCGCCGCGGCGTGGATCTGGATACCTACTGGTTTGTGCAATACGGTATGACCACGCAGCCCTACGAGTTCACTAAAGGCAGCATCTTTCACCTGATGGAGCCGGATTTAAACCAGGAGATTTACGGTCTGCCGGAATACCTCTCCGCCATCCCTTCCGCCCTACTGAACGAATCCGCCACCTTGTTCCGCCGGAAGTATTACATCAACGGTAGCCATGCGGGGTTCATCATGTACATGACCGACGCCGCGCAGAATCAGGAGGACGTGAACAACATCCGTCAGGCGATGAAAAGTGCCAAAGGACCGGGGAACTTCCGCAACCTATTTATGTACTCACCGAACGGCAAAAAGGACGGGATTCAGATCATCCCACTGTCAGAGGTGGCGGCAAAGGATGAGTTTCTGAACATCAAGAACGTGAGCCGCGATGACATGATGGCAGCACACCGTGTTCCACCGCAGATGATGGGCATCATTCCCAACAATACCGGCGGCTTTGGTGACGTGGAAAAGGCCAGCCGCGTCTTTGTCCGCAACGAGCTGATACCACTACAGAAGCGACTGCAGGAATTGAATGAATGGCTGGATGAAGAAGTAATTTCATTCTCTCCATACAGCCTAAACGTAGATTAAACTTAGTTTCCCTTCTTTTTTCTTGCCTCACGCCTTGCTCTAGCCTCAACAAGGCGCTGAGGCTCAGTGTACAAACGCTCAAGAAAAATGTAGGTGAAATCCTCTAAATCTTCAGCGGCATCCTTATCTAATATACCTTCGTGAGCACCATCATTCCCATCATCTTTGACACATTCAGCCAACTCTCTCAAGGACTCAGGCAAAATACTATTTTCAAACAACCATTCCATTCTTAGCCCAAGGCTTCTTTTTATTTTTGCCGCAGGCGCGTCATCACCATTTGGAATAAGCCCTTTTGTTGCGTAATCAAGACAAAGCCTAAACATAGTGGCCGCTGCGTTGTAGCAGCCAATCGCCAAACATTTTGCCCCTTCTTCATATGCAGTATTTATATGTGCAGGCAAAAATTCAGGCGGTTCACCAACCATAAGATCTGCAGGAGAAATACAACGCTTTACTCTGGCTACATCCTTCAGCCCAAATATTGCCATCCTCCAATCAAAAGAATCCAATGCTTGTTCTTTTTGTTTATTTTCGCAAAGAAAAAGCGTCGTTTTATGGCATTCTCTGCACACACAATAAACTTCATACACAGGAATATCCTGCATATCAAAAGACCGATAAGTCCCACAACAGTTTGCACCACGTACATCAAAAGCAATTTTTTGTGTACCACATCTCGGACAGTCGTCTACATACGTTGCCATGACCCAATCCCCCACTAATTCCCTATAAACCGAGCCGAATCGAGGCCCTTGACGTATTACATTTTGATATCAACGCTTCTGCTTTACAACCATCAGCGCGCGCTCGTATCCCCGCCACGCCTGCCCGCTTTGTGCAATGGTTTTCATGCACTGCATGATTTGAGCAAATCCCCGCCATTTCTGATAGGCCTAAGCATAAAAGATCTTCTGGCGATCATGCGAATTCATGCGGCAACTGGCAGAACATGTAACGTATCAAGAAACTAAAATTCCCGATACTAGAGGCCTTAGTTCAGAATGTGTGCCTACTTAACTTTCTCTTCAAGACTATAAATTATTGTTCCATGGGTATCATTAATTACATGTGTGTTGAGTTCAAAAATATCAGGTATATACTCTTTAAATTCAGAAATACTTGTTATATTATTGTTAATTGCATTTCTCACAGCCCCTTGGCACCTTGATACACTCAGAACCATCACTTGGCAAAATAGATCAAGCTCAGACGAGGCAAACTCAATATTTCTAAAACCATGATGAACTGAGTTATTTCTAAACTCTCTAATTTGATCTAAAACACTTGGCAATTTCTTTTTCCAAAAATGATATCTCTCATGTAATTCCAAATTTTTTATTAGATGCAGGGACACATCCTGACTATTTTTCCCGTTAGGAAACCCTAGAAACCAACGAATCATCCCACTGATATTATCGGACTCATTCTCCTTAAGAAGAGCCTCAAGCGCAAACCAATAAAAAAGTATTTTTAGCTGCTTATTATTTTCATGCTTTGCATTTCTAAACCAGTGGAGTGATCGCAAATATCTTTTACTCAATTCATTATCCCTTGATAATAAATAATGATCATTATCATATTTTTGAATCATTCCTTGTTGCAACATAAATGTTGTGGATGGTTTGAAGCTATCATCATTCATATGATGAATAGCCCCACTATCCAAGTTTTTAACCAATCCTATAGGTGAGAGATTAAAATTCGATATCGGAAAATTTATTGAGATGACATCCATTACTTCAGAAAATATATTTTCTGCAATATTTAAAGCATCAGCAACATTGCTTGCATTTACAATAGCAGCAATTCTTGCACATAATTTGTAATGGTTATAGTCAAGATAACTCTTCTTTGCAACAGACTCAAAAAAGCTGGATTCCTCACTTGTATCTGCACTCGGGCCTCTCAATTCCACTTCAGAATAAACTAAGGTGTGAGGCAGATAAACACTCTGAGACTGCAATATCCGGACAACTAAAAAAGCACTCATAACTTAATCCTTACTAGCGTATCCGTAAATTCCTGCACAGCAACTTTCTTTATTCGTGCCTCAGCATTAGCGTTTAGTTTTAATTTATTTTTCTTGAGATATGACAATAACATTGTGATTGACACATACGATTCAAAAGTAACAACAAGCCCAATAACCTTGGTTAAAACATCTGGTTTTAATCTAGTTAATAAAATATGTTCGAGGACAAATGAAAAACCCTTGACATTGTTTACTGAGTAATAATATTCCAACTGTAAAATCTGTACATCAACAATTCTTTTAGAGTTATCACATAGAAATTTATCATATCTAGCCACACCTTCGTTATCAAAAGATTTTATTGATAGCTCATAACCTAAAATATTAGCATTTAAGTTATCAGGTCGCAATTTAATTAATATCTGAAAATAATATTTAGCCTCTAAAATTCGACCTTTACCTATTAAAAAACTTATATATTCACTTAATCTCTTTGGATATTTTTTATGCTCTAAAGGTGTACACCTGAACTTTTTCTCTAAATCATCCATAAAAAATACCATTATAATCACCCATTAATCTCAACATTACAATTGCTTAGAGATAATTTCAAGGGCTTATGTCACATACAGAAAACCTGCGTCACCCATTGGCTTAACGCAGGCTACTGTTTATAAATTTATCTAATCAATAATCACAGCTAATGAAAATTCAACTGGACATATCACTTGAGCGGTAACTTTCATGAGCGTAAATTTTCGCCATTAGCTCGTCCGTCAATTCCGACACCCACTGGATAGCCAGCCGCTTTTCTTCGTCGCTGCACTCACTAGCCGCTACAAGCTTGATAAAAAAATCAATACGCTGGAGCTTCAATGACTCCAAAAGATAGTCCTGCATCTTCCCTCCTATCATTACACGGATACACAATTACTGTACATATATCCACTGTTTATATAAACAGTATAGTAGGAACAGAAAAATGTAAAACTGTTTTTTGTCAGTTAATTGGATGCACTGACCCCAGTCAATAAAGCACGAAATGTTAAATGGCAGTCTTAGTACCACTGACGCCATTTGTCATCTTCCTGCAGCCGCTGGTTACGGTAAAAAATACGTAAACCGGCACCGGATGGGATGCTGCCGCCACGCAGAAGCAAATCAATCTCCGATGCACTACCTTCAAACCCTCTGGCTGTCAGTTCTGCCTCAAGCAGCAGGCGCTGCTGATCCGAAATACTCTGTTTGTATGCTTTTTTCCGCTTCGGTTTTACCAGTCTCAACCTGGCTGTCAGCTCCCGCCGCTCCTTCTGGCCCATGTTGTGGAGATATTCCTGCAGCTCCTTCTCATCCATAGTTTTAATATCAGGTAAATCCCCCCCTGATTTGTTCAGATTTTCAACAGGGGGACAGTTATTGCCACGAGTCCAAGGGGCGCAAGCGCCCTTGTCGGCTGCCGCCTCCTGAACATCAACGGCCTTACGAACCTTTTTCCACTTCACCGCGTGCGTGCAAATCTTGCCCTCTACAATCGGGGACCAGATGCCGTAGATACGGATACCGTGATCGCCGTAGGCGCTCGGTTCGTCGTTAAGCTCATAAGCCGTGCGGACAAGGTGATGTTTGCGGGGAACCAGTACACCGCCCTGCTTCATGATGTAGGTGGCAAAGCAACCCGCATCTGCAGCTGCCAGTACCGCATCCAGACGCGGATTATCCAGTACCGGCGCACCCGCTTTGCGTTCGCCCTGCACTCTCGCCGCCTGACCAGCCAGCAAGCGCAGCTCGCGGTATGCCTGACGCCCCGGAATACCAAAGAAACGAAATTGCTGGACACGGTGCAGTGACGCCCAGGCGCTGACATGCTCGGCGCTGTCACGCAGTGATCTGCCGGTTTCTTTGCTGATTTCTTTAGCCAGCCCGCGCCCATCGATGTTCTTACTGATGTATTTGGCGATGTAGCTGGTCGGCGTTCCCTTGCGCGGATTGATTAGCTCGGACTTGAAGCGCGGTCCGGTATTGGTGCCCAGCTCCTCGCGGTCTTCACGGATGGCAAACTTACGCAGCAGCGCGGTGATGGGGCGACGGTCCTTTTTGCGCATAAAGCACAGAAGATGCCAGTGCACGGTGCCGTCATGGTGCGGCTCTGCAACGCGGACGCCGTACCAGCGCAGCCCGGCCTTGTGCATGGCCTTGCGGAAAGCGGCGAATGTATCAACCAGATAATCACTGCTCTGCCGGACAGTAGCGCTGGTCCACTTCGGATTAGGTCTGCCGTTGTTGAGGGTTGCATGGAAGCGTGACGGGCAGGTGATGGTATAAAACACCGCGCAGTCTCCGCGCATTTCCGCGATCAGCTCCAGTCCCTTAACACAGGCCATCATTTCATTACGGCGGTGTGCCGGGTTGCTGTTGCTGGCGTTCACCACGTCTTCCATGTCCAGCGTTTCGCCGTCTTCGTTGACCAGCTCATGCGAGCGGAAGAACTCCAGCGATTTGCGGCGCTGCTCGCGTTTATGGATCACCGCTTCATAGCTGACATACGGGGACGCTTTCTTGTTGACCAGGCAGACGGCACGCAGCTGCTCCTCCCGCCACTCACAGCGCATCTGCCACAATTTGCGGTACCACCAGTCCGCACACAGCATGCGCGCCAGCGACGGTGGGATCAATTCATAAGGCACCGGCTTGCGGCGGCGCTTTTTGCGGCGTAACTTCTCAAAGGCAGGCGGGATGACCTCAAGGCGCATGGCTTCTGCAGCAACCCTTTCCCATGCCTGGCGGATTTCTTCTGGTTTAACATCGTCACTGACAAACAAATCACCGCAGGCCGCATCAAGACACATGCTCATATGTGCCGCAACCAGCGTGGAAAGGCGCTTGACCTGCTCCTGATTCATTTCAGGCAGTACCAGCAGCCCCTCTAGCCCGTCCTGGCTCGCCATGAACCGGAAAGACGCTGACACCTGGCTGTCACGTACGCGCTCCAGCCGCTCAAGACAAGGCCTGATTGTTTCGCGCAGATAACGGGAATAAGCTTTAGCCCTGCCCAGGCTATGGAAGTATTTAATCCGCTCCAGCAGAGGCTTGCTGATATGGGCAGGCATGGCGCTTACATCGGCAATAATCACCAAATCGGGATTAACGCGCTGCTGTTCGCGGGCCATTTTGGCATGGCTAATCAGCCGTTCCTGCTCAATTTCACGCTGGATAGGATCACGGGATTCATTAAAGAAATAGCGTTCCCAAACCTCATCACTCAACGCCTCACGGCGCAGTTGCTCCTGCTCATTATCCGCAGCATACAGAGTGATGAGGTTTGAAAGCGCAGACTCCGGCGCAACGTCCGTCGGGTCCAGATACGGGTTAACCGCTTTTTTTGGGGTATTCCATGGAAAGGCCACGGCGGCCTCATTCGAGCCGCCGGTGGTTTGTTCATGATGTAATGTGAATTTACTCACTGCCACGCCCGCACCTCAGTTTCCACCGAGACATCAGGACCAGATGACAAATCAACACCAAGCCAGTGTGCTGATTTTGTAGCAATGATTTCTACTGCAGTTTTACTATCACCGGCAGCCACGCCCATGCTGCGCTTAGCGGTTATACGATGGTGGGTAAAATCACGATAAAGCGAATTGGTCAAAGACGTATCACTGTTGGACACAATAACCGGATGACCTTCTGATGACCGACGCTCAAGAATAGACGCCAGATGGTACTGATCATCCTCTGTAAAACCAGCGGTGTGATATCCGTTAAACGTGCCGTCATATGGCGGATCACAATAAACCACATCACCCGTCTGCAGCAGTGCCAGTGTCTCGTCATAGCTTGAGCAGAGAAACGTTGCGCGTTTTGCTTTTTCTGCAAATGCGCGTATTTCGTTTTCAGGGAAGTACGGTTTTTTATAATTACCGTAAGGAACATTAAAATAGCCGTTCAAGTTATAGCGACACAGTCCGCGATAACCATGGCGATTTAAATATAAGAAATACAATGCGCATTCAATTGCGCCACCATGGCGCAAGTTAAATTCCTGTCTCGTCTTATAATATGCCTCTGAATCATTACGGGCTTCAAAAAGATATCGGCCTTCTTTGATGAAGTATTCAACATCATTCTTTATCACCTGATAAAGATTAATCAGGTCTGGATTAATATCCGCGACAAGATAATGAGGATAGTCTGTCGCCATCATCACAGCGCATGAACCCGCGAAAGGTTCAACCAGTCGCGGGCCTGCTGGAAGGTGTTTTTTCAGTTCTGCCATGATGGCGGTTTTATTACCCGCCCATTTCAGGATAGTGCTCATACAGCACCCCCTACGTAATGCTTGCCTTTCAGCTCCGCAATCTCCTGGCAGGTGACACAGCACTGCACACCCGGAATAGCACGGCGGCGTTCTGGTGGGATCGGTGCATCACAATCAATGCAGAGAACACGAGAAACGCCCGGCGCTCTGTTGCGGGCGGTGTGAATGTGGCGCTGGCGTTCTTCTTCAACGCGCTGTTGTACAAGGTCCATTGAATCAGCCATCAGTGGATCTCCTGCGCTTCGTTCTGAATGTTTTCAGCCGCAATACGCAGCAGCTCCGCCGCTTCAACGTGATTAAGCTGGCGTGACGTGATATGGCAAGCCAGGCTATCAAGACGGGCTGCCATTGCCGCAGCACGTGCACGGCGTTCTTCCATGCGTGCATCAGTCAGCATCTGGTTAAGGCCAGCATCATCTGGTCCTGTTTTGGTGATTCGGGTTTCAATATTTCGCATTGTTGTTTCTCCTGAATTTGGGCAATAAGAAGCCCGGCGGGTTTACGCCTTTAATTTCGGTTGTGGATTAATTCGGCATGGCTAGCCGATTTGGAAATAAACTCACCACTGTACGGAAATGGTTCATTGCTTTAATCAGCTCCCGCTTTTCGTCAGTCGTCAGCTCACTAACATTGACGCTATGACGTTCCGCCGGAATCTTTGCCATAAAGAATATTGCAGCTAATGCGCGTTTATTCTGCTCATGGTTAATATCCCGTTGGCCCCGCATATCGCTAATAAAGCGCCCCAGTTCTGAATCAATATTTAAGCCAAACACTTTCGCCCTTAATTCCGCGATGTGGTTTAACCCATTAAGGCGGAGGCCAGCGCTTAGCGGAACAGTCGCAGCATCGCCTTCAATAGCCATGGTTTCCCCTGATTTTTAGTGGACAGTTCATCCAGCAGAGCATCCTGAGAGCGGCATGGATGCCAGCGCTTGCCATCCTTCCCCATAATCCAGCCATGACCGCAGTGCATTGCAGGACTTTGCTTAACGAGCAGTGATGCAAAAGATGGTTCTTTAGTCAGCATAGCCACCTCAGATCAGACCGAACGAAGCGCCGAGGCCCGTCACGGTATCTACCGCGCTTGCCATCGCCGGATTCGCCTGCAAACGCGCATGTAATGAAACTGCGGTGAGTGCCATCAGGCGCGTGACAGAGTTGATGCTGTTGATAACCTCGCGGCGGCCTGCAGTAGTTTTCACATCACCAGAGACAGCACCGGCAGCAACACGACCTATTTCTGCGGTAGCGCTCATGACGTAATGAGGTAATTTATCTTTTGCAACTTCGTTTACCGGAACACATGGCAGGCAATGAATTTGCGCCAGAAATCCATCAACCAGTGTTGAGTCTTCGGTGAGATCGGTCAGCAGCCAGATATCTGGTGCTGTGAGCTGGTGTGGTTGCTCCGGGTTGAGCTTATTGCGCAGGGTTTGAACGTTCATACCTGCACGTTCTGCCAGCTTCGCCATATTGTGGCGTAGAGCGAACGTCCGGCAGGCCTCATTGAAGTGAGGATGTTTTGATATGCGATAGTCAAACATAGTCAGTTGCTCCGTAAAGTCTCAAAATGGAACTAATTGATAGTCACGTTGCAATCTGATAGTGCATCAACGGTTAAAGCAACGATGTTAATCATTACCTTTTCACGCTTCTTATCTTTGCGCAGGCGGTGACGAGGCAACCGACCATCTGCAAGCATATCGTTTATGGTGTCAACAGGCAGGCCAGTTAACTCGCTATAGCGTTCAATTGTGACGTGCGGTGTGTTCAGAGTGATTGAAATATTAGGGGTCATGATGCAACATCTCCTATTGGCTTGTGGTGAGCCGTTTGTAATCGTGATAAGTCCCCAAATGGGAACCAAATTGATACTAGGATCGCATAAGAGATATGTCAACATCAAAGTACCCAAACGAGATCAAAATAAATCCCAATCAGGGTGGAAAGGCTGCGATTGAGCGATTGGTCGAGGCATATGGTTTTACAACACGGCAAGCCCTTGCTGACCACTTAGAAGTGTCAAAAAGTACATTGGCTAACCGGTACATGAGGGATACCTTTCCTGCCGATTGGATAATCCAGTGCGCCCTTGAAACTGGAGTCTCACTAAAATGGCTTACATGTGGGGAAGGACACAGAGAAATCTCACAAAAAGAAAACACCATAGAGCTTGATAGACATGTTGTATCATCAGGTAAGCTAAAAGTGGCGGGTTCTTACATCTTCGATAAAGCATTTCTTCCAGAAAATCTTAGGAAACCAATTGTGGTCGCAGAACATGATTCAGAATTTATCTGTGATACCGAGTTTGAAGATGTCCGTGATGGCAAATGGCTAGTGAGTATTGATGGTCAGGTTCTACTTCGGACTTTAACTCGCCTTCCGGGAAGCCGGCTCCTAATTGACGGCGGTAATCGTTCGTTTGAGTGTGCATTAGCAGATATAGAGATCCTCGCAAAGGTGCTCATTAGCTGCATTAAATAAAAGGAATTTTTTATGTCTGGGGAAACAAACGTTATCATTTTTAATTTACAGCAACTTCTAGCATTTTTAGCTATACGTGAGAGAAGCAAGTAATGGATGACTTATTAAACATAAAAACTATACTGATTGGTTTTCTGATTTCGATTATTTTAATATTCATTTTTTTAGACAAATTTAATAGATACATATTGAGCTTCTTTGAATTTACTGACGAAAGTTTATCGAAGCAACGTCTTTTCAAAATTGCTATTGCTGGACCTCTTTTACTAGCAACTTCACTTTGTTTACCCATTTGGTATGACAGCACTATAAAATTAAATCTAAGTCATGTCGGCTATCAAAATTTCTTAACTATTTTTAAACTACCGATTGGTGTTTGGTCTTTATCCATTCCTTTAGTTGCTATAGTTGCACACATACACAGAACAATTCAAACGGCCTCTCAATTAGAAGTTACAAGAAAAAAGAATATGGGTGATAGTTTTTTTTCACATCACAAATATATTACAGAAGCGTTATCTAAATTCCCGACGCACATATTAAAAACAAAAGATGGAGAATTTGAAAAGAAGGTTAGCGAACCTTACAAACTTTATAATAATCTTTTTGAAAAATCGTCTTATGAATCTGGATTAGTAATTAATGACATATCAGATAAAATTAATGATATTCAAACCCTGCTTAACACAGCCTCATCTTATCTTTCACGTTCAAAGATAAGGAAGGATAATCTACGTGGTAAGGTTGATGATTTCAATAGAGTAGCAAATGCAATAAATGAAATAAATAAAAAGCTAACCATAAGTATAAAGAAATCTGACAAAAATTACTTATACATGCTTAAAAATGATGTTGGAACCCTTAAAATAGTAACAACCTACTATGATGAGGATGAGTTCAAAAAAGATTTAAAATACTCAATTGAGCTTATCTCATCTATTTGTGGCTTAATGAATAAACGTTTGGAAATAAAAGACACATTATACTATTACATTAACGTATTTAATGAGAGACATTATTTTTATGGGGATATGTTTAGCAAAACTGTTGAGATTGAAGCCCCAGAATTTTATGGATTCGCATCCAATATTTCTAAATCGCTTGACGAGGATTTTGAGCGTTATAACACCAAGTTAAAAATGAACATGTATATCAATGAGCTCAACAAACATTGACCACTGTTCATGCATACAGTTAAATTTAGCCCTCAGACATGAGGGCTTTTTTATGGCAGTACGAAAACTCGACACAGGTAAATGGATATGCGAATGCTACCCCGCTGGGCGCAGCGGGCGGCGTGTGCGTAAGCAGTTCGCCACCAAAGGCGAAGCATTAGCTTTTGAGCGTCACACGATGGATGAGGCAGAAGCTAAGCCTTGGCTGGGTGAATCGGTAGACCGTCGAACTCTGAAAGACGTGGTTGAACTCTGGTTCAAACTGCACGGCAAATCCCTGACCGCTGGCGAGCATGTTTACGACAAATTGGTCCTGATGGTCGATGCACTCGGAAACCCTCTCGCAACCGATCTCAGTTCCAAATTGTTCGCGCACTACCGCGATAAACGCCTTACAGGGGAAATCTACTTTAGCGACAAGTGGAAGAAAGGTGCCAGCCCGGTAACTATCAACCTTGAGCAAAGCTACCTTAGCGGCGTTTTTAGCGAGCTGGCCCGACTAGGTGAATGGACAGCGCCGAACCCGCTGGAGAACATGCGCAAATTTACCATCGCAGAAAAGGAGATGGCCTGGCTGACGCATGAACAAATTACTGAGCTTTTGTACGACTGCAACCGCCAAAGCCCCCTGCTCGCTTTGGTCGTTAAAATCTGTCTGAGCACCGGAGCACGCTGGCGCGAAGCTGTGAACCTAACCCGTTCTCAGGTGACGAAATACCGGATCACATTCGTCAGGACCAAAGGCAAAAAGAACCGCAGCATTCCGATTAGCAAAGAGCTGTATGAGGAAATCATTACCCTGGACGGTTTCAAGTTCTTCACTGACTGCTACTTCCAGTTTTTATCTGTAATGGATAAGACTTCTATCGTGCTTCCACGCGGTCAACTAACACACGTTCTTCGTCATACGTTCGCAGCGCATTTTATGATGTCTGGCGGAAACATTCTGGCTCTGCAGAAAATCCTTGGGCATCACGACATAAAAATGACTATGCGCTACGCGCACTTAGCACCTGACCACCTAGAAACAGCATTGCGTTTTAATCCCCTGGCAACATTGCCTATGGCACTAACAAACTTTGACATACCCCGGATATAGAGTGCTCATCCTGTACCAGCTTATTAAAAATTATTTATGGAATCATTGAGTCCTCTAGTGCGTGATCAATATCACATAATGTTGGTTGGTAAATAATTACTGCTCACAATCCATAGAGACTGAGAAATGAACTTCAAAAAATTAATGATGATCGGCTTTACCGTAGCAGTTTTAGCAAGCTGTACTACTGGTGAAAAAATTCACAATGTTCAGGTTGGCATGACAAAACAACAAGTAATTGATTTACTTGGAACCCCTGATGGTGATGCAGTTAAAGGTAACAGCGAACAAATCCAGTACAGCAACCGGTTAACATCTGGTTGGGGATGGGATAAGGGTGATTACTACGTTACCTTTGAAAACGGGAAAGTCGTCTCTTATGGAAGCGGCGAAATCCGTGGAGCAGGCGCTCCCGTCAAAGGTGTTGTGGTATTTTAATACGTGCACTCTTATGACATTAGTTAGTTAAAACGTTAGTGGCGACAAAGTGGCGGCAGCGGTTGGCAATGCCCCGTAGTCGCCACCTCTCCCCACAAAACTAACTTATTGATTATTATACAACTCGTTGTTTTAATTAACCCATTTACATAAATGGGTTTTTTGTTGCCTGAAATTTACTACTGAAAAAATCAATCACGTACGCCAACACCAACACCAACACCAACACCAACAGTATGCCCGTATTCGAAGTCAGTGTACTTATGGTTCCTCGTGCTGCCTGGCAATCAAACACAATTAAATTTAACTGGAACCCTACCATCGAAAATTATGGCTATATACCTGTGACTCATATCTCAATTTTTTTGAGTCAAAAGTTTGACAGTTCATTTCAACTCTGTTTTATTGCCTACACGATAATTATCCACAACATCTCTATTTAAATAGTGAACTTTTTCATGCTTTTAATTTACTCATGGTGATAAGTAATGAAGCTGCAAACTGTTATTCATAGAAAGAACATAATTTACTTTACTGTCGGCCTGGCCATGTTGACGATAATGGGGATTCTGGGAGTGGACACTTATTTACCTTCAATTCCCGACATCGCAAAAGAATTTGAAAAAAATGTCTCAACCACGCAGTTGTCGATTATGGTTTATACCCTATGCATTGGTTTTGGACAGCTAATTTTTGGTCCATTATCTGATGCTATTGGCCGGCGAAAAATTATGCTTACAGGTGCGGTTATTTATGGCGTGACAACATATTGTCTCACGCTCTCAACCGATCTGGTTATGTTTCTGGCGATCCGTGTCATACAAGGTCTTTCTATATCAATAACGCTGGTTACAGCAATCAGCGCAGTTCGAGATGTAACTCGTGGTTCAGTGGCCGCGACGCTGTATGCCATCATCATCACTAT
Organism: Citrobacter sp. Cf118; assembly: GCF_030334095.1. Lineage (NCBI taxonomy): Bacteria > Pseudomonadati > Pseudomonadota > Gammaproteobacteria > Enterobacterales > Enterobacteriaceae > Citrobacter > Citrobacter sp. Cf118. Next base: position 979,961 of record NZ_JAOWES010000087.1, read on the forward strand.
CGAAGGTGTCGTTCCCATTGCTTCGCCCCTGCTGGGAGGGATAATTAATGACTTATGGGGATGGCGCGCAATTTTTTTAATGATATGTGGCTATGCTATTATAACGTTAATATACGTTTATTTAAACTTCCCTGAAACACTCAGTCATGAGAGAAGGGTTGCCTATTCATTAAAATCATCATTTAATACGTATAAAGAGATCAGCAAACAACCTCGATTTTATCTACCTTGTCTGTCTCTTGGTCTGTCATTTTCGCTGATTTATTGCTATGTCACAGCCTCCCCATTTATTTTTATGGTTACGTTTGGATACTCATCAACGCAATTTGGTGTGCTTTCATCAATTATTGGAGGCTTCCTACTGCTGGGGGCTGCATTATCAGGTAAACTTCTTAAGAAACGGTCTGCGTCGCAAATTTTGAATTCGTGGCTGAAAATCATCGCCTCATTTATTGTACTGTGTATTCCATTAATAATACTTAGTTATCACGTCAATATTTTTATATTCTTCTTTATTATCCTGATGTTTGCTGGAGGGATGTTCGAATCACTCTATACCTACCTGACCATGTCCAGCCAGCGCACCAACCTGGGAGCGACCTCTGCGTTGATGGGAGCCGCCTCGCTGGTTATTCCGTCAGTTATCGGAGGTGTCGGTAGTTTTTTAATTGAGCTAAATACCAGCATCTGGATGATGTACTTGCTTTTGATAATTTTGATAATGATATACATGTTAAAGAAATATCAAACACTTACAGTAACTGATCGGCGTTAAAATGAGCTGATAGACATTGCTGCTATAAGACCTATAGCAGCAATGTCCCCGACATAACCTGATTTTCATCGCTGAGTGAGGTTCCCCGGAAACGCTTTCTCAAATTTGCAGCATGCCCGTTATGGCACATACTTTACTCGGTGCTAAATGGTGATGGGGTTGCTATGTTACTCTCAGGCAAAGTCGCAATGATCTTCGGTGGCAGCGGCGCTATTGGTAGTGCAGTTGCGCATACTATGGCGCGCGAAGGAGCCCATGTGTATCTGGGCGCGCGCCGTCAGGAAAAGCTGGATTGGACCGCAAGTGGCATCCGAACGGCGGGTGGTACAGTCGAAACCTTTATCACCGATGTACTCGACGAGCACAACGCATCGAAGGAAGTTACCCGCCTTGTACAGCAAACCGGTGGAATAGATGTGGTGGTAAACGCAACGGGATTTATGCACGAACAGGGCAAACGCATCGATGCATTATCCCTCTCTGAGTTTATAAGCGGTATCACCCCTTTTCTTGCGGCGCAGTTCAATATCGCAAAAGCCGTAACGCCGCACATGGGCGGCAATCGACCGGGCGTTATTCTCACCATCGTTGCGCCCGCAGCCCCGATGGCGATGCCCGGGCATCTCGGCCATATCGTCGGCTGTGCAGGAACAGAGGCTTTTATTAAAGCGCTCGCCAGCGAGACGGGACCAATAAACATTCGTGTCGTCGGCGTGCGGTCGCATGCGATTGTGGATGCTGTAGCGGCTGGCTCCTATACCGGAGAAATTTTCACCGCTAAAGCACAGTCAATGGGTTTAACCGTCGATCAATGGTTAGAGGGGGCGGCGCAAAGTACCATGCTCGCGCGCCTGCCTACGCTTGCACAAATCGCTGAGGTTACAACCTTTCTCGCTTCAGACCATGCCAGCGCTATGACCGCCACAGTGGTAAATATTACCGGGGGCGCCACCGTAAGCTAATTTACCCGCTTTTCACGCCATGTGCTGCTGCGAGCCTTTTTTTGCACTCGGACGGGAACACAATGCTATACCGCACATAATAACCAACGCGCTCACCAGATGATATGAATGCAGAGCGACGTGCAAAAACATCACGCTAAATAATCCGCCACTCAATGGGATCAAGTGTGAATAGATCTCTCCACGCGTTGCGCCAATGGCGCTAATCCCTTTGTTCCATAATAGATATGACAGCCAGGAAGGAAAAATAACAAGGTATGCCAGCCCAGTTACAACGCCTGTATTGGCATAGCTATTCCATCCCGGCATACCATTGCGTATCAACTCCAGAGCCAGTACCGGAATAAGTACAATCGCACCTAACAGCGCGCTCACTGCGACAAAGGCGTTTCCCTTTACCTCACGCGGTTTAATGCGTAAAAAAGCACAATAGACGGCCCAACTTAACGCTGACCCCATGGTCCAGAAATCGCCCTGATTCAGATGTGCAAATACCCGCGCATTTATCATATCACCCTGCGACACCAGCCATATAACACCAACAGTACTCAGGATCACACCAGCTATATTTCGCGCAGAAATCCGCTCTTTAAAAAAGAACTTATTGATTAACAGTACGAGTGCCGGGGTGGTGGACATATAAATCGCGGCATTAAGCGAGGTTGTATATTGCAAGCCGATATACAGCGTTAAGGGGAAAAGAACCTGACCACAAAGCGCAAGGAAGACGATAGTACCAAAGGATTTTTTCATCACCGGCCATTGCTCTGTGACCTGACGAAAATAGAGCGTCATCAATAATAACGCGGTAAATACCCAGCGCGCCGCTGATAAAACGATGGGATTAACTTCAGCGACCAAGAGATGACCAATCACATAATTTCCACCCCAAAAACAGGCAGCCAGACTGAGTAAAAGATAGGGCATATTTGCGCCTTATTGTCAGTTGTACGGTATGACCACAAGGCTACGGCGGCGTGAGAATGAATGCTAATATAACGTTTTTATCCATCTGCATAGATTAAAACTATGAAATTTACGCTAAGGCAACTTGAGTTTTACATCGCGCTTGCAGAAACATTACAAATTTCCAAAGCTGCCGCACGCTGTCATATTTCTCAGTCATCAATGACCATTGCCATGCGGAACCTGGAAGAAGCATTAGACGTGCAGCTATTTGTACGTTATCCCAAAGGTGTGAAGCTCACCGCTGAGGGCGAGCGCTTTCTGGCACATGCCTGCAACATCATCAACAGTAGCCACTCGGCTATTGACGCCCTGCATGACAGGAGCGAAATTCTCACCGGCACAGTGCGCATAGGCATTGCCGAAACGCTCTCTGCCTATCTTATTCCGGATATACTCAACGATATTGAACGACGTTTCCCTTTGCTGGAGATCGTGTTTTATGAAGCCACTGCACCGGAACTGGTACAGGCGCTACGGGAACAAAAGGTCGATTTTTGCCTGCTTCTGACCTCAAATATCAACCATGATAACGACCTGGAGATCGAAACATTTATTCGTTCACAGCGCCGCCTGTGGACGTCTATTGGGCATCCGCTACAGAGCCAGGCATCGATCCGTTTAATAGACGTCGAGAAACTACCATTTTTACTGCTGGAAACCGATAAATACCCTGACGTAATCATCGATTACTGGCAGCAGCGTGGCTATACGCCCAATATCAGTTTTCGCAGCAACTCTTTTGAAGCAATAAGAAGTCTGGTTGCAAAAGGCAGAGGGATAACCATTTTATCCGACCTGGTGTATCGCCCGTGGTCACTGGATGGTCTGCGCGTCATGCACAGAACGATTGATGATTTTATTACTTACATGGATGTCGGGACGGTAAAAAAAGCCGCCCGACCGTTGACGCCAGAGGCGGTAAAAGTCATTGATTTTTTACGTCAGGCCGTTACCCGCCTCGACAAACCATTTTGAGGATTTTATCTCTGCGGCAATTCGGCAATACGCTCCACCATCATCAGAATATCTTCTCGCTGCAGCGGTTTTTTATCCGTGACAAAATGCAGCGTCATTCCTTCAATAAACGCATCCAGCGCCCGCGCCGTAACCGGATCAAACCACTGCTCTAACGTTTGTTGACTGCGTAGCATCCAGTTCTGCATCACCGTTTTCAACGCTGGTTTACGGCTGGCGAAAGCATACAGCTGATACATGAGCTCCATATTATCAGGCGTTGTGACCTGGGAGCCGTAAATCATATCGGTAATCGCATGGCAGGCCGTCTGCGCATCAGCAACGTCGGCAAAAAAATCCTGGTACTGCTGAGACATAGTATGCGTAAAACAGCTGAATGCCTCCAACAGCAGATCATCTATTCCTGCAAAATAATAGGTCATTGAGCCCAGTGGCACCTCGGCAATCATAGCGATTTTACGGTGTGTAACCCCATGAATACCATGGATTACTATCGCCTTAAGGGTGGCCTGAACTATTTTTTCCCGCCGCTGCGGATCGTTTGCACGTCGCACTGCATTTCCTCTTCTTGCATTTGTGTACAAATGTACACAACCTTGCTAATGTTGTCTTCTTTCCTCTTTTCTTTGGCTCGAATTCATGACTGGCATCTCATCACGCAAAGCCTTAAGACGTCGCACCTGGGCGCTGTTCACGTTCTTCTTTTTACCAGGATTATTAATGGCCTCCTGGGCAACGCGTACCCCTGCCATCAGAGATATTCTCTCCATCTCTACCGCCGAAATGGGCGCGGTGCTGTTTGGACTCTCTATTGGTTCGATGAGTGGCATTCTTTGTTCGGCCTGGCTGGTGAAACGATTTGGCACGCGCAAAGTGATCCGCACTACCATGTCATGTGCGGTCATTGGGATGGCTATCCTCAGCGTGGCGCTCTGGCTGCATTCCGCCTGGCTTTTCGCATTTGGTCTGGCCGTGTTTGGCGCCAGCTTTGGCGCAGCAGAAGTGGCCATCAACGTCGAAGGTGCGGCGGTTGAACGCGAAATGAATAAAACCGTGCTGCCGATGATGCATGGTTTTTACAGCCTGGGAACGCTGGCGGGCGCAGGAGTTGGGATGATGCTTACCGCCTTCAGCGTCCCGGCAAACGCGCATATTCTGCTGGCGGCGCTGGTAGCTATCACTCCTATCTTTATCGCCATCAAAGCGATTCCTGACGGCACGGGTAAAAATGCCGCTGATGGTTCTCCCTCCGGTGAAAAAGGACTGCCTTTTTATCGCGATATCCAGTTATTGCTGATTGGCGTCGTGGTGCTCGCAATGGCATTTGCTGAAGGTTCCGCCAACGACTGGCTTCCGCTGCTGATGGTGGACGGTCATGGGTTTAGCCCAACATCAGGCTCTCTGATTTATGCCGGATTTACGCTGGGCATGACCGTTGGCCGCTTTACTGGCGGCTGGTTCATCGACCGCTACAGCCGCGTCACGGTGGTGCGCGCCAGTGCGCTGATGGGCGCTCTCGGGATTAGCCTGATTATTTTTGTCGACAGCTCTTGGGTGGCAGGAGTTTCCGTTATTTTGTGGGGACTCGGTGCATCACTCGGCTTCCCGCTGACCATTTCAGCCGCCAGCGACACCGGTCCCGATGCACCAACCCGCGTCAGCGTTGTCGCAACGACCGGCTATCTGGCGTTCCTGGTTGGACCGCCGCTGCTGGGCTACCTGGGTGAACACTACGGCCTGCGCAGCGCTATGCTGGTGGTGCTGGCGCTGGTGCTTGTTGCCGCCATCGTCGCGAAAGCGGTGGCGAAACCGGATCTCAAAAATACCACGGTGATGGAGAACAGCTAATGAGTATCAAATTAATTGCGGTCGACATGGATGGCACATTTTTAAGTGACCAAAAAACCTATAACCGTGAGCGCTTTATGGCGCAATACCGCCAGATGAAAGAACAAGGGATCCGCTTTGTGGTCGCCAGCGGCAATCAATATTATCAGTTGATTTCCTTTTTCCCCGAACTGGCCAGTGAGATCTCATTTGTTGCCGAAAACGGCGGTTGGGTAGTCAGTGAAGGTGAAGATGTTTTTAACGGCGAACTGGCAAAGGATGATTTCCAGGCCATCGTTGAACATCTGCTGACCCGTACGGACATTGATATTATTGCCTGTGGTAAAAGCAGCGCCTACACGCTGAAGCAGTACAGCGATGAACATAAAGCTGTTTCCGCCATGTATTATCATCGTCTCGAATTTGTAGATAATTTTGATAATCTTAACGACGTTTTCTTCAAGTTCGGGCTGAATATTTCCGACGACAGAATCCCACAGGTGCAGGCCGATCTCCACGAGGCGATTGGCGACATTATGGTGCCGGTGCATACCGGCTACGGCAGCATCGATTTAATTATTCCCGGCGTGCATAAGGCAAATGGTCTGCGGCTGCTGCAACAACGCTGGAATATTAACGACGATGAGGTTGTTGTGTTTGGCGATGGCGGAAATGATATTGAGATGCTGCGCCAGGCGGGATTTAGTTTTGCAATGGCCAACGCCCATGAGCCGGTTATCAAGGCGGCGAAATATCGCGCGGGATCGAACAACGAAGAGGGCGTCCTGGATATTATCGACCGCGTGTTAAAGAATGAAGCACCGTTTACGCATTAACGCCTCAGCACAGACGGCAACAAAATGATGGCATGATCTATTCATAATCCGCCTCAAATTAACCCACTGGATTATTACTTCCAGTGAATATTTCAGGTGAGCGGATTATGAAGAAAAGTGTACTGATGGCGACATTGTTGCTGGGTTTTGCAGGGTCAGTATTTGCACAAAGCGTTACCGTTGATGTACCAAGCGGTTATAAAGTGGTGATCGTGCCCTCTTCCGTCAGCGTGCCGCAGGCGGTCAACGTGACTACTGCGCCACAAACGGTGTATGTTGCCCCGGCACCTGCCCCGGCTCCTGTTTATCGCGCACATCCTTATGCGCGACATGTTGCCAGCGTCGGTGAAGGCATGATCATCGAACATCAGATTGACGATCACCACTAAGTTTCTGCCAGGCCCGGGCAACCGGGCTTTAGCCTTCCCGGGAATCCCCTACCCGTTTATCTTTCAGGAAGATCACCATCAGAATCAGCCACAGCACGCCGCTGGCCAGATTGAACAAGCTGAACAAGCCGTTGCCTCCCAGCAGATAAGCGTGTTTACTCAGCTCGATACCAACGGTAAAAATCAGCATCTGCAACATACCCATTGCGGCAGAAACCGTACCTTTACTCATTTCACTGGCAAACAGCGTCAGGCGCACCAGCCCCGCATTCGCCACGCCAATACCAAACGCATAGATACTCAAACCCGCCGTCATCCATAGATATGCATGAGATGACACCACCGTGGTCGCAGCGGCAATAATCAGGCCAACGGCAATTGGCCAGCCGCCCATGATAATCAGCGAACGCACGGTTTTTCGCGAAGTCAGACGCGCCAGCACCAGGTTACCGGCAATCAGCGCACCAAAAATCGGCACCTGCAACAGGCCATATTCGTAACTACTGAGATGTTCTCCGCTGATGATAATAATCGGAGATTGCGCAATCCACGCCAGTAACGGCAGGCTGACAAAACCCAACGCCAGTGCGCCTGCAACGAAACGCACGTTCCTTAGCACCAACTTATAATCCTTGCCCAGCTCTTTAATGGACAGCTTTTCACCCAGCCGGGTTGCCGTTTCCGGCATCGCGCGTTGCAGACCAAAAAAGGAGATGGCCGCCAGAGCAGCAAACAGGATAAACATCCCTTCCCACGGCAGAACATGTACCCAAGCTGCGCCTACCAACGGACCCAGCAACGGCGCAATCAGCGCCACGTTTGCCATCAGCGCGGTAATTTTTATGCAGACCGCTTCTTCAAAGGACTCCTGAATGGCGGCGTAACCCACCGCACCAATAAAGCACAGGCTTATCCCCTGCAAAAAACGCAGGAAAGTAAATTGCTCAATATTCTGTGCAAGCAGGGTCGCAAGGCAGGTCACGATAAACCAGAGCACGCCGGTTAACATCACCGGACGACGCCCAACACGATCCGATAGCGGTCCTAATAACCACTGTAAAAACATGCCGCCAGCCAGATAGGCGGTCATGGATGTGGGTACCCAATCTAATCCGGCATTGTATTGCTCCACCACCGCCAACATTCCAGGCTGGATCATATCGTTGCCGATATAAGTAGAGAATTCGTAAAGCACCAGACAGAGAGGGAAAAGTAATGCCTGACGCCCCAAACGGGCGCCTGAAGATAAACGGTTCTGCATGCAGTCTCTTAGCTATAGAAAAATCGCGCAAAGTGTAATAAATGCGCCGTACTGGTGATAGTGAATTATGTGATTTGAAAGCAAAATGCGCACATTTTTACATTCATTTGCTCAAGAAGATTTTGCTTTAAGGTTAATTTAAGTTGAGACCGCTATCATGCTCAATAAGTCTCATTAATTGTCTTAAAAATAGTCATTTAGCAGACAAATAAGACAAGACCGCTTTTTATCCCGTGAAAGCAATTTTATGCTCTCGCTCCCATGGGTCTTTTTAACGATTACACTGAGTCTGGACGTTATGCTGGAAAATCTGAACAACTCACTTTTTTACCTGATCAATGCAACACCCGACTCTGCGCAATGGGCAATTTCGCTCGCCATTTTCATTGCCAAAGATCTGATCAGCATTGTGCCGCTGTTAGCCGTTGTGCTCTGGCTATGGGGACCTCGCGGTCAGGTTACGCTCCAGCGCCAGTTGGTCATCAAAATGGCCATTGCGTTGATAGTTGGTCTGACGATTTCCTGGCTGATGGGACATCTGTTCCCTCACGATCGCCCGTTTGTAAACCACATTGGTTACAACTTTCTGCATCATGCGGCAGATGACTCTTTCCCGAGTGACCACGGTACGGTTATCTTTACCTTTGCACTGGCCTTCCTGTTCTGGCATCGCCTGTGGACGGGCGCTCTGCTGATGGTCGTTGCCGTGGCGATTGCCTGGTCGCGGGTTTACCTTGGCGTACACTGGCCGCTGGATATGCTGGGCGGATTACTGGCTGGGTTGATCGGCTGTCTGAGCGCCCAGATGATCTGGCAGCGCTTTGGCGCGACCCTGTACCTCGGCTTGCAAACTTGCTATCGCGCCTGCTTCGCCCTCCCCATCCGTAAAGGTTGGGTACGTGACTAACCCACGGTAAAAAGAGTAGTATTAAGCGCGAAACTGAGCACTTATTCTATTCTTCAGGGGAACTATGGAAACTCGACGCGACGAGCGTATTGGTCAATTACTGCAGGCGCTGAAACGCAGCGATAAATTACACCTCAAAGAAGCCGCAACGTTGCTGGGCGTGTCTGAGATGACCATTCGTCGCGACCTGAATAATCATGATGCTCCCGTCGTACTGCTCGGGGGCTATATTGTTCTGGAACCCCGCAGCGCTAACCATTATTTAATCAGCGATCAAAAATCCCGTCTGGTTGATGAAAAACGTCGCGCCGCCCAGCTGGCGGCGAGTCTCGTGCAGGCGCATCAGACCATCTTTTTCGATTGCGGTACTACCACGCCGTGGATCATTGAAGCGATCGACAATGAACTGCCCTTCACCGCAATCTGCTACTCGTTGAATACGTTTCTGGTGCTGCAGGAAAAACCGCAGTGCCGCGTCATTCTGTGTGGTGGCGAATTCCATGCCAGTAACGCGATTTTTAAACCGCTCGACTTCCAGGAAACGCTGAACAATCTCTGTCCGGATATCGCCTTTTATTCCGCGGCAGGCGTTCATATCGAGAAAGGCGCGACCTGTTTTAATCTGGAAGAACTGCCGGTGAAGCACTGGGCAATGTCGATGGCGCAGCATCACGTTTTGGTGGTCGATCACAGCAAGTTTGGCAAGGTGCGACCTGCGAGGATGGGGGAATTAAAACGCTTTGATACCATTATCAGTGATAACCGCCCTGACGATGAGTATGTTGAGTACGCTAAAGCGCAACGTATCACGCTGAAGTATTAAGAGATACTGCCGGACGGCGATTGCGCCATCCGGCAATAGGTAAGATTAAGAGAACCAACCACCAAACCACTGGTGGAATTTCATCATCACAAAGTCCCACATGCGGCTAAAGAAACCACCCTCTTGCACATCTTCCATCACCATCAACGGACGTTGCTCAATGGATTTTCCATTCAACTGAAAGTCGATAGTGCCCACAACCTGACCTTTCTTCAGCGGTGCAGTTAGCTGTGGTTCAGTCAGGGTAAAGCTGGCCTTCAGGTTTTTGAGCTGGCCACGCGGGATGGTCACAGAACCACCTTCTCCGGCACCCAAATTCACTTCACTCTTATCGCCAAACCATACGCGCTGAGTAACGAAAGTCGCATCCGGCTTGATCGGCGTAACGGTTTCAAAGAAGCGGAAGCCCCAGGTCAGCAGCTTTTCTGACTCATTAAAACGAATGCGATCGGTTTTCGCCCCCAGCACCACGGAGATCAGGCGCATATCGCCCTGGGTCGCGGAAGCCACCAGGTTGTATCCCGCCCCGGCAGTGGTCCCGGTTTTCATACCATCCACGTTCAGGTTGGTGCTCCACAGCAGACGGTTGCGGTTCGGTTGACGAATTTTATTGAAGGTAAATTCTTTCTCTTTGTGAATAGCATACTCTTCCGGCACATCGTGAATTAACGCCTTCCCGAGCAGCGCCATATCACGTGCGGTACTGAACTGTCCTGCCGCATCCAGACCGTGCACCGTCTGGAAAGTAGTGTTGGTCAGCCCCAGTTTTTTCGCATAGCCGTTCATCAGACCAATAAAGGATTCCTGGCTGCCGGCAACGTAATCAGCGAGTGCAATACACGCATCGTTACCTGACTGAATGATAACGCCTTTATTCAGATCTGACACCGCAACCTGATCGCCGGGCTTGAGGAACATGACCGACGAACCGCGCAGGGCTGGATTACCGGTCGCCCAGGCGTCTTTGCCCACGGTGACCATGTCGTTGAGGTTAATTTTTCCGGCCTTCAGCGCCTGCCCAACCACATAGCTGGTCATGATTTTGGTCAGACTGGCAGGATCCAGTTTCTCATCAGCATTACCTTCCGCCAGCACCTTGCCACTGGCGTAATCCATCAGAATCCACGCGCGTGCGTCCACGCTCGGCGGGGCCGTCGGTTGCTCCGCCGCCTGTACGGTCGGCGCCAAAAGGATTAAGAGTGCAGAACCTGCAGCAAAGCTGCGAAGTGAAGAGAAGTATTGCGTCATAAATGCCACCCGAGTATCCATTCCAAAAAACCACGTCATACCACACCGTGTTTACACAAAACCGGCCAAGCGACCCCGACCAACCCATGCAGAAAAAGTCTGATGGATGACGTGTAAAATAAGTGCGGTGAGTAATAACGCACTAACGAGCTTAAAGAAACCGTAAGTTGGTAAAGTTTTTAAAGTTTATGCAATAACGCCGCGCTGCGCTGCTCCTGGCACGATTTTTTTAGACTTTGTTGCGTAAATATTAGGTTTACCCCACCATGTGAGCTAGTCAGATGGCATCTGCAGCCATAAAGCTGCTCAATTAATTTGCGGGGTTACTATGATTACACTGTGGGGTCGCAATAACTCGACCAACGTAAAAAAAGTATTGTGGACGCTCGAGGAACTGGAACTGCCGTATAACCAAATTCTGGCGGGCGGACAGCATGGCGGTAACCGCGATGCCGACTATCTGGCACTAAACCCGAACGGACTGGTCCCGTTGCTACGCGATGATGAAACGGACGTTGTGCTGTGGGAATCCAATACCATTGTCCGCTATCTGGCCGCTCAGTACGGACAAAAACGTTTGTGGATTGACGCACCGGCCGCGCGCGCCGTCGGCGAAAAATGGATGGACTGGGCAAATCAGACGCTAAGCCCTGCGCATCGGGTTATCTTATTTGGCCTGGTCAGAACACCTGCCGATCAGCGCGATCTAGCGGCCATTGAGGCCAGTAAGCAAGTTTGCGATAACCTGTTTGCCATTCTGGATAACGCGCTGGCAGACCAGTCATGGTTCTCCGGGGCTGAATTTGGCACGGCGGATATCGCTGTGGCACCGTTTATCTATAACCTGTTCAACGTTGGCCTGAGCTGGACCCCGCGCCCGCATCTGGAACGCTGGTATCAGCAACTGACCGAGCGCCCGGCGTTTCAAAAAATCGTGATGATCCCGGTCAGCTAAACAAATCAGGGACTCACTTTTAGTAATTCCCCGTCGGACTCGTCGGTTAACACGTACATATAACCATCTGGTCCGACGCGCACATCACGGATCCGTTGCCCCCTTTCCTGCAACAGACGACCATCCTCAGTGACCGTATTCCCTTTAACGCTCAGTACGATCACTTCTTTATCTTTCAACGCGCCGATGAACAACTTCTGCCGCCACTGTGGAAAGGTATCGCTATTATAAAAAGCCATTCCGCTGACCGCTGGCGACTTTTCCCAGTAAAAGATGGGTTGTTCCGTGCCAGCAACAATTTGACCTTTTGCTTCGGGAATTTTCAAACCACTGTAGTTAACACCCCAGGTCGCGATAGGCCAACCGTAGTTTTTCCCTTTCTCGGGGATATTAATTTCATCGCCTCCGCGTGGGCCATGCTCATTGAGCCACAACACATCACTCCACGGATTCATCGCCATACCCTGCGGGTTGCGGATGCCATACGACCAAATCTCTGCTCGCGCTCCCGCCATGTTCACAAACGGATTATCCGGTGGAATTTTGCCCTCATCGGTCAGCCGTACGACCTTGCCCTGCAGCTTATCCAGATCCTGGGCGGTAGCGCGTTGATTATTCTCCCCTAGGCCAATAAACAGATAGCCGTTGCCATCAAACACCAGACGTCCACCAAAATGGTTTCCGGTAGAGAGCTTTGGCTGTTGGCGAAAAACGGTCTGAAATCCTTGCAGGTGTTTGAGATCGTCACTCAATCGCCCGTAGCCTACCGCGGTGCTCGCTTTGCCTTCGCGGCCGGCTTCAGCGAAGCTTAGCCACACCCGGCGGGATCGTTCAAAGTCCGGAGCTAACACCACATCAAGCAATCCGCCCTGACCATTCGCCCAGACTTTTGGTACGCCGGTCAGCGGGTCGGAAAGCCCTTTATCAGGCTGCCAGAGTCGAAGCTGTCCACCTTTGAGCGTAATGAGCATACCGCGGTTATCGGGTAAAAAAGCCAGTGACCATGGGTGATCGAGTTTGGTTTGCAGCACTTCCACTTTTACCGCGACGGCATAAGAGGAAAATAGCGCAAGTGGGATAGCACAGAGAAAGAGTCGACGCATAACACCTCCTTAATGGCTCTGCATAAAGCGTAGCCAGCAAGGGGAATCACCCCGTCATATTTACATAATCTTAACGAAAAGGGGGAGTGCCCTCCCCCTGATTCAGACGTGTTCCAGCGTTGGGTAAGATTGCAAACTCTGGATACTCAGCGTCAGCGTTGTCAGGCAGTTTTCCAGTTTCTCTGCGTTAACGGCGATAAACGTTGGACAATCATGGTGTCCACTCATAAGACAAACAGCGGCGGCGGCTAACGCCCCTTCAGCACGATGAAGGGCATTCCACTCTTCCTGATCAAGATGCATACCGTGAAGCTGTGATTGTTCGTGCAATTCGCGATTCAGTGCAAAAAAATTATCACGCAGACGATCGCTCTCGCTGACTGACATGTAGCCTTTCGCTTTTCTCAACTGCAGATAAGCGGCAAGTTCGATACGGGCGTTTATCAATTTGTTGAGAAGATCGGTTCTCAGTCTGTCAACAACCATACTTTGTTCCTCCTCTTTCCAACTATGGTGCAACTTAATAGTATGGTTATTTTTTGAACAAAGTCGTGTCCAGGATCAATCCATCACCTAAAATTAACATAATTTACAAATAATCTTTAATTCCGCGCCCGGCAGGCCGCTGATGATTTGAGATTGCGATACAATTTTTGTTCAGAACTCTGTAGAATCCCTGCCCTGAATATTCCAATAACTGAACACTTTTTACGCTATGAGCAATGTAACCCACCAGCCGAAAATCGGCTTTGTCTCCCTCGGCTGCCCGAAAAATCAATAAATATATTGTGTTATTTTTTATGCTATCCATTTAACTTATTGATAATCAACTAACACGGATTCGCAAGTTACCTTAGTACCGTTCCATTGGTCACGATAGATTGATGTATCGATGCCCACGCCTGGGTGTAAGATTAACCCCGTATCCTTTTCAAACTTTGTGTACTTCGCTGACTGTATCGAACGGTCATAGTATGTATGGCCTGAGTACTTAAACCCCGCACTACCCTGTGGAACAATCCATACCCCATAGCTGGAATACTCCCTTGCCCTATCAATTATCTTGTACTCAAATTCACTACCCGTATAACGGCCTGTATACGCCCCTGACGTGTTTATCTTGCCGAATGGGGGATTACCATAAGCAACACGGTAGAAACGGTCTGGTGTGTATTGTAGTGCATCACCAGTGATCCATTCGGCTTGTGGTAGTACACGTTTACCAATAAGTACGTATTCAGGATTCAGTTCAACACATGTGATGTGTGAAGGTTTATTACGTATGAATTGATAGTAGCTAAGTCGCCCGATACCGGCACATAGTTCAATGCAGTCATCACTACAGCCAGCGTCTCGCATAAAGTCCCATGCTAGCATTTCGGGCGTGAAGAAAGCACCAGTAGCCCCGATACCATCACCCCTGTAGTTATTAAAAATAAACTCTTTATCATCTTCTGTTAGTTGCCTATCTGAATGTACTAACTCCATAACTTTTAAACGTAGTTGTGATTCCTTTTTAGTTACTCTTGCCATAAAATACCCTTGTACAAATTATGTATAGGTATTTATGAAAATGTCAGTGGAAAAACTTATTAAAAAAAGCAAGATTAAAAGATATATAGCTAAAATTCGATTCTCACATGTAATGTGTTTGTGTACTGGGGCATTAATCCCAATCTACAGTGATGTACTTTTTTTGAATGGATTTGATAGTAGCACCGTCTCTGCTATTATGGATACAGTAGTTGCAGGTTCTGTAATCTATGCTGCCTGGAGCGTTCGAAACTGGTTTAAAGATAGAGTTAAGAATAAAGGCTTTGAACATGCTCAATTAATATTAATGGATATACATTTAATTACTAAACTCCTATTCGAATTGCAATCAGATTATAAGTATTTTGCATTAAATTATATGAATGGTACTGAATTAACCAAAGTAGAAAAAAATGAACTCATATTAGAACGTGAAGAAATATTAGTTCAATGTTCTAAGATTAGAAAAAAGTCAGTAGAATTGCTGGTAATGACTCCAACTTAATGATAGTGTTTTATGTTCAGATAATGCCCGATGACCTTGTCATGCAGCTCCACCGATTTTG